>NZ_GL882791.1:9641-28770 GCF_000195655.1 Klebsiella sp. MS 92-3 | reverse complement strand
GCCGACGTTGTTCGGCGCCCGTTTTTTTGCCGGGACAAGAAAAGCCCGCCGGAAGGGTGACGTGTATCACCATATGCGCTAGCATGAAGTCCTCACACTTCGGAGCGCGTATGGGCCTGTTAAACCGGATAAAAATGCTGTGGCGAGCCGCCGTCGGCTCGTCTTATTCCTGGCCTGCGATGGATATCGTCCTGCCCGGCGAACGCTATTTGCACCTCGTCGGCAGTATCCATATGGGCACCCGCGACATGGCGCCGCCGCCGGCGAAGCTTCTGAAAAAAATACGCCAGGCCGATGCGTTAATCGTCGAGGCCGATATCAGCGGCAATGAAACCCCGTTTAGCAATCTCCCCACTTACCCACCGCTGGCGGAACGCCTGAGCGATGCGCAGCTGAGCGAGCTAGAGGCGCGAGCCGGCGAGCTGGGCCTGTCGGTCGGGCTGTTCGACAGCCAGCCGCTGTGGCAGGTGGCGATGGTCCTGCAGGCCACCCAGGCGCAGAAGCTGGGGCTGCGACCGGATTACGGCATCGATTATCAGTTGCTGATGGCCGCCCGCGAGAGCAACATAGCGGTGATGGAGCTGGAAGGCGCCGACAGCCAAATCGCGCTGCTGCGCGATCTGCCCGACGGGGGGATGGCGCTGCTGGAGGATACGCTGACCCACTGGCGCACCAACGCCCGTTTACTGCAGGTCATGATCGGCTGGTGGCTGGAGCAACCGCCGTCGCGCGGCGCGGTATCGCTGCCGACGACCTTTAGCCAGTCTTTATATGATGTGCTGATGCACCAGCGCAACCTCGCCTGGCGCGAGACGCTGCTGGCCTTGCCGCCGGGGCGCTACGTGGTTGCCGTCGGCGCGCTGCACCTGTATGGCGAAGGGAATCTGCCGGATATGCTGACATAAAAAAAATGGCCAATATTGCTATTGGCCCGTCAAAGAGGAATTTCATCATTATTATTATCCCGGGATTTGCATCCCGGATCGTCTGATTGTCGCTCAAAGTGACCATCACTGCCAACACTATTGCGCAAGATGGTACTATTTTTTAGACAACCTGCGGGCGTATTCTGACGTCACGCAAAACCGGTTGGTAAGAAGGATAGCTATGACTCCCGCCGTTAAATTACTCGAAAAAAACAAAATTTCCTTTCAGATCCACAGTTACGATCACGATCCCAATGAGACCAACTTCGGAGATGAAGTGGTGCGCAAGCTCGGCCTCAATGCCGACCAGGTTTACAAGACCTTGCTGGTCGCCGTGAACGGCGATATGAAGCATCTGGCGGTGGCCGTCACTCCGGTCGCCGGGCAGCTGGATTTGAAGAAAGTGGCGAAAGCGCTGGGCGCTAAGAAAGTCGACATGGCCGACCCGATGGTGGCGCAGCGTATCACCGGCTATCTGGTGGGCGGCATCAGTCCGCTGGGGCAGAAGAAGCGCCTGCCGACGGTGATTGACGCCCCGGCGCAGGAATTTGCCACCATCTATATTTCCGGCGGCAAACGCGGGCTGGATATTGAGCTGGCGGCCAGCGATCTGGCGCAGCTTCTCGATGCGAAGTTCGCCGATATCGCCCGCCGCGATTGATAAAACGATCCCGGATAGCGGCGCACGCGCCTTATCCGGGATACCCAACTTGTAGCCCCGGTAAGCGTAGCGCCACCGGGGAAATAGCCAACCTGAAGCCCAGGCTTACTGCCAGCTCACCTCGCCTTTCGGCTCATAGGCGGCGGCATCCAGCGGCGAGTTCTTCTCGATATACTCTTTCAGCACTTCGGCATCGATAAAGCCGGTATTCACATACCCGGGTTTATCGGCGATGTTCGGATAGCCATCGCCGCCGGTGGCGTTAAAGCTCAGCGTCGCCATCCGATAGGTCTTCGCCGGATCCACCGGTTCGCCTTTGATTTTCAGATCGTTCAGCTTACCGTCTTTGGCCACGAAACTGACGTTGGCAAACTGCGGATAAGCGCCGGAATCCGGCTTCATCTGCGCGACGGCGGTCAGGTAATCCACTACCTCCTTGCCGTTCATATCGACATAGGTCAGCACATTGCCGAACGGCTGGACCTTCATCACATCTTTGTAGGTGATATCCCCCGCCTCAATGGAGTCGCGGATCCCGCCGCCGCTCATCACCGCGAAATCCGCGTTGCTGCGCGCCATTTGCGCCGCCAGCAGCAGGTGGCCCATATTGGTCTGCACAAAGCGCACTTTACTGCGGTCGCCCTCCAGATGACCATTCACGCTGCCGATTTTGACCTGCAGCTGCGCCTTGCCTTTGTTCTGGAACGGCGTCAGCAGCGACATCATCTGCGGGTTCTCGGCGATCTGCGGCGTATACAGCACCCGCTCGCTTTGGCCGTTATCGTAAGTCACTTTTTTCTTCAGGTTGACCGGGATCAGCTGATAGTGCACCAGCTTCATCTCGCCGTTGCGGAACTCAAAATCGGCGCGGCCGACGTATTTGCCCCACTCATGCGCCTGGACGATCCAGATGCCGTTCTGACGATCCGGAGCGCACGGGGTGCCTGGCACATAATCGACCTGCTTTTTATTTTCCGCCGCCATGCATACCGGATCCTGCGAGTGACCGCCGACGATCATCGCCAGCGATCCCGCAGGTAAACTCCGCGCCATTTCAACATCGCCCGGCGCGTTAGAGCCGTGGTTGCCATTGTCGTAATGGCCCATATGGGTGGTGGCCAGGATCACGTCCGGCTTTTCATTCTGCTGCAGCTCCTGGATAACCAGCTTCGCCTCTTCCGCCGGTTTGCGGAATTCAATATCGGTGAAATATTCCGGATTGCCAATCTTGGCCGTATCGTCGGTGGTTAAGCCAATCACCGCGATTTTCAGCCCACCGCGCTTAAACAACGCCCAGGGTTTGAACAGCCGTTCGCCGGTGCTTTTCTGATAAATATTGGCCGACAGGAACGGGAACTTAGCCCACTTTTCCTGCTGGCGCAGTACGCTCAGCGGATTATCGAATTCATGGTTTCCCACCGCCATCGCGTCGTAGCCGATCAGGTTCATGCCGCGAAAATCGGGCTCTGCATCCTGTAAATCAGACTCCGGTACGCCGGTATTAATATCGCCGCCGGATAACAGCAGGACGCTTCCCCCTTCCGCCGCCACCTCTTTCCGGATGCCATCGACCAGCGTTTTCTGCGCCGCCAGGCCATATTCGCCGTAGTCATTGCGCCAGAAATGGCCGTGGTGATCGTTGGTGTGCAGGATGGTGATTTTATAGGTTTTATCCTGCTCATAGGCCTGTGCCGACAAGCTGCCCAGCGATAAAGCGGCGAATAGCGCCAGCGCTACGCTGTGTTTGAAATAATGCATGCTTCACTCCCTGACTTAATCCCAAGTGCCGAAAGTATAGCGAGTTAGTCGCGTTGACAAATATGTTTTCAGAATTGCGACTTCCTTCAAACCTTATCAACAGGTATGTTAGTCGGATAATAATTCTACCCGTCATACTTCAAGTTGCATGTGCGTTGGCTTTCCTCGCTCATCCCAGTCACTTACTTGAGTAAGCTCCTGGGGATTCGCTGCGTCGCCGCCTTCCTGCAACTCGAATTATTTAGGGTATCAACCTGCATTCTCTACAACAAATAGAACTCGCTGAAGTGAACCTATGACAACCAACCAATCCGCTCAACCCTTGTCCGGCCCCGCTGCGCCGCCGCAAAAAGCACGCACCTCGTTTGGCATCTTAGGCGCGATCAGCCTGTCCCATTTGCTTAACGATATGATCCAGTCGCTTATTCTCGCTATCTACCCGCTGCTGCAGGCGGAGTTCTCCCTTACCTTCGTGCAGATCGGCATGATCACCCTGACCTTCCAGCTCCCCTCATCGCTATTCCAGCCGGTGATTGGCTACATCACCGATAAACGCTCGATGCCGTGGTCGCTGCCGGTGGGCATGTGCTTCACCCTCTGCGGTTTGATTCTCCTCGCGCTGGCCGGTAGCTTCGGCATGGTGCTGCTGGCCGCCGCGCTGGTAGGTACCGGCTCCTCGGTTTTCCATCCGGAATCATCCCGCGTGGCGCGGATGGCCTCCGGCGGCCGTCACGGCCTGGCCCAGTCGCTGTTCCAGGTGGGCGGCAATTTCGGCAGCTCGCTTGGCCCATTGCTGGCGGCGGTGATCATCGCCCCGTACGGCAAAGGCAACGTCGCCTGGTTTGTGCTGGCCGCTCTGCTGGCTATTGTCGTGCTGTCGCAAATCAGCCGCTGGTATGCCGCGCAGCATCGAATGAATAAGGGCAAACCGAAACCGGCCATCGTTAATCCGCTGCCGCGCAAGAAGGTTATTCTGGCGGTAGGCATTCTGCTGATGCTGATTTTCTCGAAATATTTCTATATGGCGAGCATTAGTAGCTATTACACCTTTTATCTGATGCATAAATTCGGCTTAACGGTGCAAAACGCTCAGCTTCATCTGTTTGCCTTCCTGTTCGCAGTGGCTGCCGGGACGGTAATTGGCGGGCCTGTTGGCGATAAAATTGGGCGTAAATATGTGATTTGGGGCTCTATCCTCGGCGTAGCGCCTTTCACCCTTGTTTTACCCTACGCCAGCCTTGAATGGACGGGGATTTTAACGGTGATCATTGGTTTTATCCTCGCCTCGGCCTTTTCCGCTATTCTGGTCTATGCGCAGGAACTGCTGCCGGGACGCATCGGCATGGTTTCTGGCCTGTTTTTCGGCTTCGCCTTTGGCATGGGCGGCCTTGGCGCCGCGGTGTTAGGCCTGCTGGCGGACCATACCAGCATTGATCTGGTTTATAAAATCTGCGCCTTCCTGCCGCTGCTGGGATTCCTGACGATATTCCTTCCTGATAACCGGCAAAAAGCCTGATTATTCGGCGGCCAAAGTGCAACCCTGGCCGCCGTTAACCCTTGTGTCATCAGCCTGTTCCACGATTTCCCCCCGCCATTTTCCCTTCTGTGCCTTTTCATCGGCTAATTGCATTTTTTTGCACAACTCAAGAATTATTCATAAACAAAGTGAACGTTTTTGTCATAAACTATTACCCGGACAGGGTAGCAAAATGGACCGATACACCACTGGAAAGGAGACGGAATGCACCACGCAACACCGCTTATCACCACCATTGTCGGCGGCCTCGTGCTCGCCTTTATTCTCGGCATGATTGCCAATAAGCTACGTATTTCTCCTCTGGTGGGATATCTCTTAGCGGGCGTGCTGGCCGGACCTTTCACCCCTGGCTTTGTTGCTGACACCAAACTGGCTCCGGAACTGGCGGAACTTGGCGTCATTCTGCTGATGTTCGGCGTCGGGCTGCATTTCTCACTTAAAGACCTGATGGCGGTAAAATCGATCGCCATCCCCGGGGCTATCGCCCAGATAGCCGTGGCGACGCTGCTGGGTATGGCGCTCTCCGCCGCCCTCGGCTGGTCGCTGATGACCGGCATTGTCTTTGGCCTGTGCCTCTCCACCGCCAGTACCGTAGTGCTGCTGCGCGCGCTGGAGGAACGACAACTGATAGACAGCCAGCGCGGGCAAATCGCCATCGGCTGGCTGATTGTGGAAGACCTGGTGATGGTCCTGACGCTGGTCCTGCTGCCGGCGATTGCCGGTATGGCGGAGAAAGGCAACGTCGGCTTCGCGTCCCTGGCCCTCGACCTCGGGATCACCATTGGCAAAGTGGTGGCCTTTATCGCCATTATGATGCTGGTCGGCCGCCGGCTGGTGCCGTGGATCATGTCGCGCAGCGCCGCCACCGGCTCACGCGAGCTGTTCACTCTGTCGGTGCTGGCCCTGGCGCTGGGCATCGCCTTCGGCGCCGTGGAGCTGTTTGATGTCTCTTTTGCCCTCGGCGCCTTCTTTGCCGGCATGGTGCTTAACGAATCCGAGCTCAGCCACCGCGCCGCCCATGACACCCTGCCGCTGCGCGACGCCTTCGCGGTGCTGTTCTTCGTCTCCGTCGGCATGCTGTTTGACCCGATGGTGCTGGTCCAACAGCCGCTGGCGGTGCTGGCGACGCTGGCGATTATTATCTTTGGTAAATCCGCAGCCGCCTTTTTCCTTGTGCGGATGTTTGGTCACTCGCCGCGCACCGCGCTGACCATCGCCGCCAGCCTGGCGCAGATTGGCGAGTTTGCCTTTATTCTCGCCGGCCTGGGAATGGCGCTTAACCTGCTGCCGCAGGCCGGACAAAATCTGGTGCTGGCCGGGGCGATCATCTCAATTATGCTCAACCCGGTGCTGTTTACCCTGCTGGAAAAATATCTCGATAAAACCGAAACCCTCGACGAGCAGACGCTGGAAGAGGTCCTGGAAGACGAGAAGCAGGTGCCGGTCGATATCTGCAACCACGCGCTGTTGGTCGGCTTCGGCCGCGTCGGCAGCCTGCTGGGCGAGAAGCTGATGGCCCAGGGGATCCCGCTGGTGGTGGTTGAAACCTCGCGCACCCGCGTGGATGAGCTACGCGAGCGCGGGATCAGCGCGGTGCTCGGCAATGCCGCCAATGAAGAGATCATGGAGCTGGCGCATCTCGATTGCGCCCGCTGGCTGCTGCTGACAATCCCTAACGGCTACGAGGCCGGAGAGATTGTCGCTTCCGCACGGGAAAAATGTCCGAATATCGAGATTATCGCCCGCGCCCATTATGATGACGAAGTGGACTACATTATCGATCGCGGAGCCAATCAGGTGGTGATGGGCGAACGGGAAATTGCCCGCGCCATGCTGCGGCTTCTGGAAACGCCACCGGCCGGCGAAGTGGTCACCGGCTGATGTACTGCCCTCTCCCCGCCGGGAGAGGGACGCGCTTACCGATCCCAGTACGCCTCTTCCAGGCTGTCCTCACGCTCCGGCAGGCCGCGGGTTAAACGCGGCGAGTGCTGGTTCAGCACCTGATAGCTCACGCGGTTGGCATATTTACACACCTGCGCCAGCGAGGAGTAGGTCAGCCATTTGCATTTGTGCTTGCTGGAGTTGGGTACGTTATTGCGGTGGTAGTTATTGGCGGTGATGTCATGCAGCAGCGCCGCCAGCGCGCCGTCGCCTGCGCCGTTGGTGTTCATGATCTTCTCGGGGCCGCCCATATAGGGAGCGATATGGGAATATATGCGCAGCGGATTAACGCAATCCTGGTGACGCATCGCGCGGCTGAATTCAAACTGGTTAAACTCCGGGATCGCCCCCGGCAGCAGCGGATGCTGGGTTTTCCGCTTCGCCTCTTCTTCGGTGAAGCCCGCCATATACAGGCCCGCCGGGCCGGCGGTGCACAGCACCAGGTCGACCCAGTCCAGCGCCTTATTCGCCGCTGACAGCGGATCGGCAAAGCCGGTCAGCGCTTCCCCTTCCTCTTCGTTCATTGCCAGAATAGAGACATGCTCCTGCAGGAACTCCTGCCACCACGCCGGGTTATCGGCAATCACGTATTTGGTTCCGAGGGTTAACACCACCGGCACATCGTGCTTTTTGGCATACTCAATAGCCTTCATCGTGGCGTCCGGCATCGGCTCGCCCGGCTTGCAGCGGACCAGGTAAGAGGTCAGCACCAGCGCCGAGGCGCCGGCGATCACCGCTTCCGGAATGCTTTCCGGACGCAGCTTGTTCATGTGGCCCGGGCTGATGGCGAAGGTGCGCTCGCCGCTGTCACCGATCAGGGTAAAGCAGCGGCCAATGGCGCCGTCGACGCCCTGCAGATAGTTCAGATCGGTGCGGCTGGAGGTATTGCACAGGTAACGATAGGCGTAGCCGCCGATTTCGATATTGCTGCACATCACGCCAAGCAGCACCGAGCGATCGTCCGCCAGCACCGAGTAGTTGTGCATGGTATTGCCGATGGTGCCGCCGGCAAACTGATGGGTAATGAGATTGTTGCGCACCAGCTCCTGGTACAGCGCCTCGGCGACGTCATCTTCAATCACCAGCGAATGGCCCGCGCTCAGGCCGTAGCGCACGATAAACGCCTCATCCACTTTCGCTTCGATATCCACCAGCGTCTGGTCGATACCGACCACCCAGGAGACGCTGGATTCATTCTCCGGCTGAATTTGCTGCAGCAGCGGATCGCGGGCGTTAACGGGAAAATAGTGTTTAGATTTGCGTTTACCGGGAAATTTCATAGTGGCGCTTAAATAACAGGGAACAAGCGGGAAATAGTAGCATATTCCCCGCCCTGCGCGCGATCAGCGATAAGGCGCCGTCAGATTGACCATCATCTCAATATGCGCTGCGTCCGCATTAAGCGCCGGAATATATTCATATTGCTTGCCGCCCGCTTCGAGGAATATTTCCCGGTTCTGGACGGCGATTTCTTCCAGCGTTTCGAGACAGTCGGCGGCAAACCCCGGGCACAGCACCTGAATATGCTTCGTCCCTTTCTCGCCGAGCATCTTTAGCGTTTCATCGGTGTACGGCGTCAGCCAGGGTTCCCGGCCAAAGCGCGACTGGAAAGTCATCATCACCCGCTCCGGCGGCAGCCCCAGCGCGGAAACCAGTTCCCGCGTCGTATCGCGACAGCGCTGAGGATAATCATCGCCCTGGTTGGCATAGCGCTGCGGGATCCCATGATAGGAGAGCAGCAGCAGATCCGGTTCCCCATGCACCGCGAAGGAAGCGCGCACGCTGGCCGCCAGCGCATGGATATAGTCCGGATGTTCGGCATAGTCGCGAATAAACGAGATACCCGGAATGGCGCGCTTTTTCGCCAGAATCCGCGCCAGTTCGTCCCAGACGGCGGCCACCGTCGAGCAGGAATATTGCGGATACAGCGGCAGCACCACGATGTGCTCCACCCCCTGCGCCAGTAAGTCATCCACCGCGCTGGCCAGTGACGGTGAACCATAACTCATGCCCAGCGCCACCGGGGTATCCGGCAGCCTGGCAGCCAGCGCCTGCTGCTGGCGACGACTATACACCATCAGCGGCGATCCCTCTTCCATCCACACGGACTGATAGAGCTTCGCCACGCGCGGGGAGCGAATCGGCAGTATGACGCCGCGCAGCAGCGGCCACCATAGCAGACGAGACGTATCCACCACCCGTTTGTCGCTGAGGAATTGTCGCAGATAGCGCTTCACCGCCCCGGGGGTGGGCGCATCGGGAGTGCCTAAATTGGCCAGCAAGATACCTGTTTTCGTCTGATGCATTACCGCCTCTTAACCATTTGAATCGCAGCCAATTGTAGCTGAAATGGCGCTAAACGGAACCAATCATAGCAAAAGGTAGAAATGAGAGGAGTTCTCATCCTGCCGCAGCAGGATGAGAAAAGGCTTTATCAGCCGAGGATTTTTTCCAGTTCGGCGCGCACGTCAGCTACCGCTTTGGTGCCGTCGACTTTGGCGTATTTGGTGTTGCCCGCCTGCGCTTCTTTGGTGTAGTAGCCGATCAGCGGCGCTGTCATTTGATGGTATTCTACCAGACGCTTACGCACGGTCTCTTCCTGATCGTCTTTACGGGTGGTCAGCTCTTCGCCGGTCACGTCGTCTTTGCCTTCCACCTTCGGCGGATTGAATTTGATGTGGTATACGCGACCGGATGCCGCGTGGACGCGACGGCCAACGATGCGGTCGACGATCAGTTCGTCCGGCACGTCGAATTCCAGCACGTAATCAACGGTAATGCCCGCCTCTTTCATGGCGTCAGCCTGCGGAATGGTCCGCGGGAAGCCGTCCAGCAGGAAGCCGTTACGGCAATCTTCCTGGGCGATACGCTCTTTCACCAGCGCGATGACCAGCTCATCGGTCACCAGCTTGCCAGCGTCCATAATGTCTTTCGCTTGCTTACCGAGCTCAGAGCCGGATTTTACCGCCGCGCGCAGCATATCGCCGGTGGAGATTTGCGGAATACCGTATTTCTCCATGATGAACTGAGCCTGAGTTCCTTTACCCGCGCCCGGAGCGCCAAGCAGAATAATACGCATTACGAAAATCCCCTCAAAAGTCGATTCAATTTTTCAAAAACGCTAAACCATACCACCAGAACGGCGATGGCTCAAGGAAGGCGGTGCGGCTGAAACGGTTAATGGTGAGATATTTTATGCAATCTAATGTGAAATGCCCCGCCTGAGCACATCGCTCAGACGGGGCATTTATCCCGTTCCCGGCGTCGCGTCGCTCGGCCGGGCTACTCGTTCAGGTTCGCGTCAGGAAGCCAGCAGCTGGTTCATACGGCGGATAAACTGGTTCGGATCTTCCAGCGTGCCGCGCTCGGCCAGCAGCGCCTGATCCAGCAGCAGTTCCACCCATTCGCCGAACTGCGCGTCGTCCTGGGTATCGGCCGCGCGTTTCACCAGCTGATGCGCCGGGTTCAGTTCGAAGATGTATTTCACTTCCGGCGCCGCCTGGCCCGCTGCCGCGAACAGCTTCGCCATCTGAGTGCTCATCTCGTCGGCGTCGGTGGTGACGATCGCCGGGGTGTCGGTCAGACGATGGGTCAGACGCACCTCTTTCACCCGGTCGCCAAGCAGGTTTTTCACCCGCTCAACGAACGGCTCCAGCGCTTTTTCAGCTTCTTTGGTGGACTCGTCCACTTCATCCGCCAGCTTGTCCAGCGACTCGTCGGCTTTAGCGACAGACTGGAACGCTTTGCCGTCGAACTCGGTCAGGTAGCTCATCATCCACTCGTCGATGCGATCGGAGAGCAGCAGAACTTCAATCCCTTTCTTACGCAGCAGTTCGAGGTGCGGGCTGCTCTTCGCCGCCGCATAGCTGTCGGCAGTGATGTAGTAGATCTTCTCCTGGCCTTCTTTCATCCGCGAGACATACTCTTCCAGCGACACGGTCTGCGCGGAGGAGTCGGTATGGGTGGTTGCGAAACGCAGCAGTTTGGCGATCGCTTCCTGGTTGCTCGGATCTTCCGCCGGGCCCTCTTTCAGCACCAGGCCGAACTGTTTCCAGAAGGTTTGGTATTTTTCAGCGTCGTCTTTCGCCAGCTTATCCAGCATCTGCAGCGCGCGTTTGGTCAGCGCGGTGCGCAGGTTGCGGGTCACGCTGCTGTCCTGCAGGATTTCACGGGAGACGTTCAGCGGCAGATCGTTGGAATCGATCAGGCCGCGCACGAAGCGCAGGTAGTTCGGCATAAACTGCTCGGCGTCGTCCATGATGAACACACGCTGGACGTACAGCTTCAGGCCGTGTTTATGATCGCGGTTCCACATATCCCACGGCGCCTGCGACGGGATATACAGCAGGCTGGTGTACTCCTGCTTACCTTCCACGCGGTTGTGGCTCCAGGTCAGCGGGTCGCTGTAGTCGTGAGCGATATGCTTATAAAACTCTTTGTATTCGTCGTCGTTAACTTCGGATTTGCTGCGGGTCCACAGGGCCTGCGCCTTGTTGATTTTTTCCCACGAAATCACGGTTTCGCCGTCTTTCTCTTCCCGTTTTTCAATCTCAACCGGCAGCGCGATATGGTCGGAATACTTGCTGATGATAGAGCGCACGCGCCAGTCGTTGAGGAAATCATCTTCGCCTTCGCGCAGATGCAGGGTGATTTCGGTGCCGCGATCGGCTTTGGTGATATCAGCTACGGTATATTCGCCTTCGCCGGCGGATTCCCAGAACACGCCGTTTTCCGGCTTGTCGCCCGCCGCACGGGTACGCACGGTCACTTTGTCCGCCACGATGAAGGCCGAATAGAAGCCGACGCCGAACTGACCGATCAGCTGGCTATCCTTCGCCTGGTCAGAACCCATCGATTCGAGGAACGCTTTGGTGCCGGATTTGGCGATGGTGCCGAGATGGTCGATAACCTCTTCCCGGTTCATACCGATACCGTTATCGGCGATGGTCAGGGTGCGGTTGTCTTTATCAAACGAAACCCGCACGCGCAGCTCGCCGTCTCCCTCATACAAATCCGGCTGCGACAGCGCGCGGAA
Source organism: Klebsiella sp. MS 92-3 (assembly GCF_000195655.1). Taxonomy (NCBI): domain Bacteria; kingdom Pseudomonadati; phylum Pseudomonadota; class Gammaproteobacteria; order Enterobacterales; family Enterobacteriaceae; genus Klebsiella; species Klebsiella sp. MS 92-3. Next base: position 16,912 of record NZ_GL882791.1, on the reverse strand, counting down.
ACGCAGCTTATCGGCCGCATCAGAGGCGTTGGAAATCAGCTCACGCAGAAAGATTTCTTTGTTGGAATAGAGGGAATGGATCATCAGGTGCAGAAGCTGCTTTACTTCTGACTGAAAACCACGAGTTTCTTGTCCTTTCATCTGATTCAACCTCAACAATGCCATTTTAAATGGGTAAAAAACCGTTGAGTGGGAGATGGGGACAGCGGGGAAATTTTTCAAGCGGAGGCGGCGAAGGCCGCCTCCATTTGTTCAGAAAGTAATCTTGTGGCGACCGGCCAGGGAGTGGGACAGCGTGGTGCCGTCGACCATCTCCAGCTCGCCGCCCACCGGCACGCCGTGGGCGATTCGGCTGGCGTCGACGCCATACTGCGCGCACAGCTCTGCGATGTAGTTGGCCGTCGCCTCGCCCTCAACGGTCGGGTTGGTGGCGAGGATCACCTCGGTGATCGACTCCGCCTCCAGCCGTTGCTCCAGGCGATCGAGCCCGATGTCATCAGGCCCGATGCCGTCGAGCGGCGACAGGTGCCCCATCAGCACGAAGTAGCGGCCGGAATACTGCCCGGTCTGCTCAATGGCATAGATGTCCGCCGGACTCTCTACCACACAGATCTGGCCATTTTCCTGGCGACGCGGGTTGCTGCAGATATTGCACACCTCCTGCTCGGTGAAGGTGCGGCAATCGGCGCAGTGGCCGATCTCCGACATCGCACGCGTCAGCGCCTGCGCCAGGCGCATCCCGCCGCTGCGATCGCGCTGCAGCAGGGTAAACGCCATGCGCTGCGCTGACTTCGGGCCGACGCCCGGCAGACAGCGCAGCGCTTCCATAAGCTGAGTTAACAGCGGGCTGGTTTGCATCAGAACGGCATCTTGAAGCCTGGCGGCAGTTGCATACCGGCAGAAACGGAAGCCATCTTCTCTTTCTGGGTCTCTTCGATACGGCGCGCGGCGTCGTTGAACGCGGCAGCCACCAGATCTTCGAGCATCTCTTTGTCGTCTTCCAGCAGGCTTGGGTCGATCTCCACACGGCGGCAGTTGTGCGCGCCGTTAATGGTCACTTTCACCAGACCCGCGCCGGATTCGCCGGTTACTTCCAGCTGAGCGATCTCTTCCTGCATCTTCTGCATTTTCTCTTGCATCTGCTGGGCCTGCTTCATCAGGTTACCCAGGCCGCCTTTTCCACCAAACATAGGCTTCTCTCTCAGTCAGTCATCGTTAAAGGTACTGAATGCCAGTCAGACTGGCATTCAAATGGGGCGAATACTCTCTTCATCCAGATCGGCGTCGAAGAAACGACGCAGGGTCTGAATGTTATTATCCGCGATAATGGCTTCGCGCGCCTGCGCGAGCTTCTCTTCATAAATAGCCTGCCGCCACTCCAGCGGCGTACGCATCGCGGGATTATCGTCTTCCACGATGGTCAATTCAACCGGCGTACCGTACAACACCCCCAGCGCTTCAGCCAGCTTTTGCTGCGCGCTGGCGGAATTGAGGTGGCGCTGGCTGGGACGCAGATGCAGACAGACGCGGCTGCCCTCCTGCTCTTTCCACGCGTTGAGCGCCACCTGCTCGACCAGCTTCGGTACCGCCAGCTGGCTCACTTCCGCCGCCCAGCTGTCGCGCTCGACCGCTTCTTCGGCGAGCTTGGCCGCCAGCTCCGGCGTCTTCTCATGCTCCAGCGCCTTTTTCAGCGCTTTGGGCGTGGCGACTTCGACTTTGCTCTCTTCCACCACCGTCGTCGCCTTCCAGCGATAGGCCTCTTTCTTCGCCGGGGCCTGCTCCAGCGCGGCCGCGGCCGGACGAGCCTGGACGCGCTCGGTAATCGAACTCAGTCGCTCCAGCGCAGCGTTATTCACCGGCCGCGCGCGGGAAGCGGCTGCCGGTTCACTCTTTTTTGGGGTGGTTGCTCCCTGACTGCGCTGCAGGTGGCTGCGGGCCGCCAGCACCTGGCTGGTGGTCGGCGGCAAACTCTGCGGCGACTGTGGCGGCGGCGCGGCGGGGGCAACCGGCTGACGCGGCGCGGGCGCGGCGGCCTGTGCCGGCTGCACCTCCGGCTCCGGCAGCGGCTTACGCGGATGAAACGCCAGGGCACGCAGCAGCGTCATTTCGACGCCCATCCGCCGGTCCGGGGCGTAAGGCAGCTCTTTGCGGCCAATCAGCAGCGTTTGGTAGTAGAGCTGAACGTCGCCGGGCGGTACGGTTCGCGCCAGTTCGCGCATCCGCACTTCGACCGCGGCCATGTCGGCGCCCAGCGCCGAAGGCGACAGCTGAACCATGGCGATGCGGTGCAGCAGGCTCTGCATCTCGACCAGCAGCGCCTCCCACTCGACGCCGCGTGCGGCGGCGTCATTGACGCCCGCCATGACCCGCTCGCCGTCGGCAGCAACCAGCGCTTCAATCAGCGACAGCGCCTGATCGTCATCAAGGGTGCCGAGCATGGTGCTCACCGATGCGGCCGTCAGCTGCCCTTCCCCACTGGCAATCGCCTGATCGGTCAGGCTTAAGGCATCGCGCAGGCTGCCATCGGCCGCCCGCGACAACAGCTGCAGCGCGCGGGGCTCAAAGGCAATCTGCTCTTCGCCAAGAATATGCTCCAGCTGATGGCGGATCTGTTCAACGTCCAGCGCCTTCAGGTGGAACTGCAGGCAGCGGGATAAGATCGTTACCGGCAGCTTCTGCGGATCCGTTGTCGCCAGCAGGAATTTGACGTGCGCCGGCGGCTCCTCCAGCGTTTTTAACAACGCGTTGAAGCTGTGACGCGACAGCATATGGACTTCGTCGATGAGATAGACCTTAAAGCGGCCGCGGGCCGGCGCGTACTGGACGTTGTCCAGCAGATCGCGGGTATCTTCGACTTTGGTTCGCGAGGCGGCGTCAATCTCAATCAGATCGACAAAGCGCCCCTGTTCAATTTCCCGGCAGTTATCGCACACGCCGCAGGGGGTGGCGGTGATGCCGGTTTCACAGTTTAACCCTTTCGCCAGCAGACGGGCGATGGAGGTCTTCCCGACCCCGCGGGTACCGGAAAAAAGATAAGCGTGATGAATGCGCCCTAACGACAAGCCGTTCGCCAGTGCGGTCAGCACATGTTCCTGGCCGACGACGTCAGCAAAGGTTTGTGGGCGCCATTTACGGGCTAAGACCTGATAACTCATGGGCTGGCTCTGAAACGCTGGAAGGTGAAATCACGAAGGGGTCATGCTATCACAGCCCCGCCCGATCGGCGAGGCTATGTGGAGGGATTTGCTTAGTGGCCCGGGAACGGCACCAGACAGTAGCAGTGGATCCCCAGCTTCTCCAGGCGCTGTTCGCCGCCCAGATCGAAGAGATTGATAATGAAAGCGGCATCGTGCACTTCGCCACCGAGGCGGCGGATCAGTTTGACCGTGGCGTCGATAGTGCCGCCGGTCGCCAGCAGATCGTCAACCACCAGCACTTTATCGCCCGGTTTAATGGCGTCAACGTGGATCTCCAGCTGATCGGTGCCATACTCCAGCTCATAGGTCTCGGCAATGGTTTCACGCGGCAACTTACGCGGCTTGCGTACCGGAACAAAGCCCACGCCCAGCGCCAGCGCAACCGGTGCGCCGAACAGGAAGCCACGCGCCTCAGTCCCTACCACTTTGGTAATACCCGCGTCTTTGTAGCGCTCGGTCAGCAGTTCAATGCTAAGCGCGTAGGCCTTCGGGTCTTCCAGTAAGCTGGTGACATCGCGGAAAAGAATGCCAGGTTTTGGATAATCCTCGATACTCTGGATGCTGTTCTTCAGATATTCAAGCTGCTGTGCAGTTGCGGTCATAAGTGTATGCCTGATTGAAACGGTATTACCCACGGGCGTGCAAAAGGGGCCAAAGAAACATTTGTTTAACCTTTGACCAGGCTTGCCCGCGCTCGAAAACGCCAGAATTTACTGGCTGTCGGCAACAATTGCAACAGGCATTATTGCGCATCAGTGCTTTTGTTGCTTTGCGTCAACCACCGGAATGCGCCACATAAAGATCAGCAGACAGGCCAGAATGACCAACAGCATGATGCGCACCCACGTAAGCTTAACCAGCCATAGCGAAATAGCAAAAGTCACCACGATCATCGCAATGGCGCGCGGTTTAGCGCCGCGAGGCATGGCGCGGTACTGTTGCCAGTGGCGAAGATAGCCGCCAAACCAGGAGCGATACAGCAGCCACTGGTGAAAGCGCGGCGATGAGCGGGCAAAGCACCAGGCGGCGAGCAGAATAAACGGCGTCGTCGGCAGCAACGGTAAGAAGACGCCCAGCGTACCCAGCGCTACCGCCAGCCAGCCGATAATGGTTAAAATAACAGGTGGCATAATGCGAATCGTTATCAAACAGATGAGGCTACTGTAGCACAGTTGGCTGACGGAAAATGGAGGGGGTTGGTGAAAACTGCTCAACTTTTACAAACGCTGAACGACCAGCTGAGTGAGCTGGCCGCGCTGGTGGCGCCGCTGGCGGAGCATGCGACCCTCAGCCCGCGCTTTGACCGCCAGCTCTTCCACACCCGCAGCACGCTGATGCAGGCCTATCTGGCGGAAGCCCAACACAACTTTAACCAGCTCCGCCAGGCCGTCGAGCGCCAGCAGCTGCCGCAGGTGGTCTGGATTGCCGAGCGTCTGGCGGCACAAATCGCCGCGCTGCGCCGTGAAACCGCCACCTGGTCCTTGCGCAGTTGGGACCACGCGTCGCCAACGTTGAGCCGCTGGCAGCGCCGTCGCCTGCAGCATCAGGAGTATGAGCGCCGCCTGCTGGCGACGCGCGACCAACGCCAGCGTCAGCTGGCGCAGGCGACCAGCCTTGACGAGCAGCAGCGGCTGGGGAAAGAAGTTGAAGCCTACAGCGGCCGGTTGGCGCGCTGCCGACAGGCGCTGGACAAGATTGAAAACGTACTGGCGCGGCTGACGCGCTAACAGGAGAGCCCGATGTCGCTGGAAAATGCATCCGATGAGGTCAAACTGGCCGTCGATTTAATCATGTTGCTGGAATCGCATCAGATCCCGGCGCAAACCGTGCTGAGCGCGCTGGAAATTGTCCGGCGGGATTATGCAAACAAGTTAAAAAACGCGGAAAGCGGGTCGCAAAACCCAGAGAAGTAGGATGTTGTCTCCGGCAGTGTGCTGGCAGTCTGGTCCTCTGCGCATGACGCCACTGGAGACAATATTGATGGAAAAAGTCAGTCAAACCCCACACGACGCGGTGTTTCGCCAGATGCTCATGCATCAGGCGGTCGCGAAGGATTTTTTGCAGTTGTACCTCCCCGCGCCGTTTCTGGCGATCTGCGAACTGGATTCGCTGCAGCTGGTCTCCGGTAGCTTTGTTGAAGAGGACCTGCGCGCCAGCTATTCCGATATCCTTTACTCACTGCGCACGCATCATGGACCGGGCTATGTGTACGCGCTGATTGAGCACCAGAGTACCCCGGACAAGCTGATGGCGTTTCGCCTGCTGCGCTATGCGCTGGCCGCCATGCAGCGTCATCTGGACGCCGGCCACGACACTCTGCCGCTGGTGGTGCCGATTCTGTTTTATCACGGCAAAGTGAGCCCCTGGCCCTGGGCCCGCAACTGGCAACAGCTATTCGCCGATCCGGCGCTGGCGAAGGCGCTCTATAGCAATGATTTTCCACTGGTGGACCTCACCGTAATGCCAGATAATCAGATCGCCCGTCATCGGCGGATGGCCATGCTGGAGCTGCTGCAAAAGCATATCCGCCATCGCGATCTGGCCGAGCTGCAGGTGCCGCTGATTGCGCTGATGACGCAAGGCTATCTGACAGAAGCGCAGCTGAATACGCTGCTGCGCTATATGTTGCAGGCGGGAACTACGGAACATCCGGGGGCGCTGATCCGCACGCTGGCGGCGCAGTCGCCCAGGCATAAGGAGCTGATGATGACCATTGCCGAATGGCTGGAAGAGAAAGGCCGTAAACAGGGACAGCAAGAGGGTGAGCAGGAAGCTACCCGCAGCATCGCCGCCAGAATGCTGGCGCGCGGCCTCGAACGTCAAACCGTGCAGGAGCTCACCGGGCTGAGCGATGAAGAACTCGCCGCGCTGGCGCCCTGATACAGCAGGGGCGGCTTTGCGCCGCCCCTCTTCGATCAGGACGCGGTGGTGGGCGTCAGATCGTCGCCTTTCCCGTCCCGTTTCACTTCGGTGACTTCATCGCCTTTTTCATTGCGCAGATGAACTTCCAGCTGGTTAAAGGCAATGTTGATGTCATTCTCCCGGCACAGGCGGTCGATGGCGCGGTTGAGCTCATCCACCGTGTAGCTGCGATCGCGCAGTTCTCGAACATACAGACGCAGTTCATGATCCAGGGTACTGGCCCCGAAGGTGGTGAAGAAAACCGCTGGCGCCGGCTCCTGCATCACTTTCGGATGATCGTGCGCGGCCTTCAGCAGCACCTCTTTCACCTTATCCAGGTCTGAGCCATAGGCGACGCCGAGGCGGATCACCACCCGGGTCACGGTGTCCGAGAGCGACCAGTTGATCAAGCGCTCGGTAACGAACGCCTTGTTCGGGATAATCACCTCTTTGCGATCGAAGTCGGTGATGGTGGTGGCGCGAATACGGATTTTGCTTACCGTCCCCGAGAAGGTTCCGATAGTGACCGTATCCCCAATGCGCACCGGACGTTCGAACAGAATGATAAGGCCGGAGACAAAGTTACCGAAGATCTCCTGCAGACCAAAACCTAAACCAACCGACAGCGCGGCCGCCAGCCATTGCAGTTTATCCCAGGAGACGCCCAGCGCCCCGAATACCGTCATCGCCCCGATAGCGATAATCGCATAGTTGAGAATGGTGGTGATGGCGTAGGAGGTCCCCTGACGCATGTTGAGCCGCGACAGCACCAGCACCTCCAGCAAACCCGGCAGGTTGCGGATCAGCGCCCAGGCGACCATTGACGCCACAATGGCGAACAACAAACTGCCCATCGTCACGCTGCGCACCACGCTGGCCCCCGCCTCGGTGCCGTTGTAGTGCCAGAGGGTAATGCTGTCGAGGTAGGCGAAAACGGTGATCAAATCAGACCAAATCGCCCAGAACATCACCGCGAACAGCGCGACCATCACCAACATGGTGATGCGCAGCGTCTGCTGGTTGACCTGCTCGAGAGCGATAGTTGGCTCTTCCTGCGGCTCGGCGCCTTCCGCCCCTTCCTTCACCAGATGTTGACGGCGCGCCCGCGCCCCGCGGCCCGGGGGGGCTCCCCCCCCCCCCCCCCGCCAGCGCCAGCAGCTGCTTCTGCCCGAC
>NZ_GL882791.1:2013-9631 GCF_000195655.1 Klebsiella sp. MS 92-3 | reverse complement strand
CCCCCCCCCCCCCCCCCCCCCCTCCCCCCCGCGGGGGGGGCCGGGCCCCGGGGGGGCGGCGCCAGGCGATACGCCGCGCCGCCACGCTCAGGCCGCGCAGCACGGTCTGGTACAGCAGGTTCCAGATCATCACCAGATACACGGTCTCGATCCAGCGTCCCGCCAGACGCAGCGTCGTGTAGAAGTAGCCGGTTGCCGTCAGCACCATCAGGGCCACCGGAACGATAGACAACACCGTGATCGTCAGCAGGCGCAGGCTGTGCGACTCTTTATCGCGCCAGCTTTCCCGGCACATCGGCCAAACCAGCACCGCGATCAGCAGTAAGTTGAAGAAAATCACCAACTGCCCCAGCACGTCGTCCATCAGGTTCAGCGGCGACAGTTCGGAAATCACCGACCAGAAATTCAGCGGCAGCAGCGCCAGGCTGACGCGAACAATCTGCCGCCGCCAGTGGCTGGTCAACTGCGCCGGCATATTAAAGTGGTTGACCGCGACGCCGTTCTTTTCCAGCACTTTCCAGCACAGGCCAAACACCAGCCAGAACATAGCCAGCTTTTTACTGTACGCCCACAGCAGTCCGCTAATATTTAACTGCATGGTGAGTAAGATCAGACCGATAGCCAGAATCAACAGCACCACCGGTAAGGCGCGGATCAGATCGATCAGGATCGCCTTCGGCGTATGCAGCTGGGTATCGTTGCGCAGCTGTCCCACCTGGGAAGCAAGCTTTGCCTGATAATCCTTGAGCCACTGCAGACGCCAGCGGATGAGGCCGGCAATCAACAGCAGCGGTAAACCGGCCAGGAAAGCGACAAACACCGCAGGCCACGCTTTTTCCCAGTTCACGGTGATTTTCATCGCCTTAAACTGACCTTTCAGCGCCTCCGGGAAGGCCTTAATCCACTCCCAGTCCATCGGTTTATTGCTGTTCACCCAGAAAATTTGCTGGGTCAGAATTTCCTTCAGACTGCTCGAGACGCTCATCAGCTGCTGCTGGTTGATCTGCAGGTTGATGGCCATCATCAGCTGGTTACCCAACTGTTTGTTGAACTGATCAAGCAGTTCGCGACGCATGTCGATCACTTCCAGTAGCGCGGCGTGGACTTCATCGTTCACTTCGCTGCTGTGCCCCTCCTCCAGTTTGGCGACAAAGGCATCGCTCTGGAACAGCGCGTCGCGCTGCTGGTTCACCTCAAACTGTTCAAGCCGCAGGTCGGCGATGCGGTTGGTCATATCCTGCAGCTCATCCGCCGACGGTAATGTCTGTTGTTGTTGGTAAAGAATACGCGACAGCAGCAGGCTCCCCCGCAGAACTGAAATTTGCTCTTTAATATCCCGTTCAGACTGCAGCGCGCGGTCGAGCCAGTTCTTGACCTGGATATTGCGCTGCACCAGCTGGTTACCGTTCTCTGTTGCCTGGATCAGCTTCTCGCTGAGCTGATGGTTAATATCCAGCTCCTGCTTGACCAGCGGGTTGGCCTGAATACGCGCCGTTTCGTCGGGGGTAACCGCCTCCTGGGCGGTTTTCTCGGTCAGGGTCAGCCGTTTGCTGTTCACGGCCTCCTGCAGCAGCTGTAGCTGATGCTCCAGCCGGTTGCTCCAGGCGGTGACGTAGTCACGCTGCTTCTGCAGGGTATCCTGCAGGATAGTGTTGCCTTCGAGGCTCTTGCGCTGTTGCTCGATCTGCGCGTTGAGCAATGCCTGTTGAGCCTGCAACAGCACCTGCTGGGTCGGGCGTAGGGTCTCGTCGCCCACCGAGGTGCCATTCAGACGATTGCGGATCTGCTGCAGCTGCTGGGAGGCGTTGAACATCGCATTTTGCACGCGTTCCGGCTGCGTTTGCAGGGAAACCAGCTGGCTGTTATAGGTCGCCAGATCGTTTTGCGCATTCTGCAGATCGTCCAGCGTCTGGGTGACGCGCGACTCCAGCTGACGCAGGGAGAGCGTACTTAGCGTTTTGCGCGTCGCGTCGTCGTTCGGGACATCGCTCAGGTTATTGAGGCTCTCCACCGCCTGGCGCAGCTTCGCCGGCGCCTGCTCGACCTGCTGTCGCAGCTGTGCCGTCTCGCTTTTGATACGCTCGATTTTATCCAGCGTTTCCAGCGTCTGAGTCAGATCCTGCTGGACCAGTTTGTCCTGCGGAGTCAGTTCTTTTTGCTTGTTTAACGTATTGAGCTGGCTCTGCACCTCTGCCCGATCGGGGAGATCCGCGGCGCGGCCCTGGACTGGGCTGAAAAGGCCAATAAAACAGAGCAGCGTGATAATAAAGATGAACGTGGCGCGTTGCCTGGAGATCGTGTGCAGCATAGTTAATATGAATGAATGCAAATGCCGGAGAATACCGGGGGTCGTCGCAAGCGCGCAGAATAGCACTTCTCAGCGCTGGCGAATAGCGGCGGACGGCGCTAAAAATTCACGCCCATCCGCGCGCTACCTTTAAGCTGACAAGCTCTCCGGGCCGCGTAGCGTCGGGCAGAATTGATACATCTCCAGCAGAATAGCGACGTAGTCCCGCGCTTCCGCATGCAGGTCGAACGAATCGGGGGCAAACAGCCAGTTTTCCATCAGCCCGGAAAGGTAGCTGCGCATTAACACGGCCGCCCGCCGGGTGAGTAAATTGGCGGGCAGCAGCTTCGCCGCGATGCACTCTTTCAAGGTCTGCTCGATACGCTCATAACTCGCCAGGGAGAGCTGCCGCTGGGCCTGCTGCACCACGGTCATTTCACCGACGAACTCACACTTATGATAGATAATCTCCATCATTAATCGTCGACGTTCTTCTGTCACTGTCGCTTCAAGAACATAGACTAGAATCTCCCTGATAACTGAGAGTGGATCGTTGGGGAATTTTGCCCGATACTCAATTTCGAGATCGCTAATACTGGCGTCTGACAGCTCCCAAATTTCGTTGAATAAATCTGATTTATTCTTGAAATGCCAGTAGATAGCCCCCCTCGTTACACCCGCAGCTTTTGCAATTGTTGCCAACGAGGTAGATGATACGCCTTGCTGCGAAAACAGACGCAGAGCAACATCCAGAATCAGTTGCCGGGTTTCACGTGCCTGTTGTTTGGTTTTTCGTGCCATAGGTTAATGACTTTACAGAGGTTACGTTTACATACATTTGTGAATGTATGTACCATAGCATGACCATAATAGAAAGACTGTAGTGGGTTTGTGGTTGTTTGAGCCACTGAACATTTTGAAATTGGACACTCGAGGTTTACATATGAACAAAAACAGAGGGTTAACGCCTCTGGCGGTCGTTCTGATGCTCTCAGGCAGCTTAGCGCTAACAGGATGTGACGATAAACCGGCTCAACAGGGAGCCCAGCACATGCCGGAAGTCGGTATTGTGACGCTCAAATCCGCACCTCTACAAATAACCACCGAACTGCCAGGCCGCACCAGCGCCTATCGCATTGCGGAAGTCCGTCCTCAGGTCAGTGGCATTATTTTAAAACGTAACTTCGTGGAAGGTAGCGATATCCAGGCCGGCGTCTCCCTGTATCAGATCGATCCAGCCACCTATCAGGCCAGCTATGACAGCGCCAAAGGCGACCTGGCAAAAGCCCAGGCGGCGGCAAACATGGATCAACTGACGGTCAAGCGTTATCAGAAACTGTTGGGCACCAAATATATTAGTCAACAAGACTACGATACCGCCGTTGCGACGGCGCAGCAGAGCAATGCGGCCGTGGTCGCGGCGAAAGCGGCCGTTGAAACCGCGCGCATCAATCTGGCCTACACCAAAGTCACCTCGCCGATCAGCGGCCGGATCGGTAAATCCGCCGTGACCGAAGGGGCGCTGGTACAGAATGGTCAAACGACCGCCCTGGCAACCGTTCAGCAGCTGGATCCGATCTATGTTGACGTCACCCAGTCGAGCAATGATTTCCTGCGCCTGAAGCAGGAGCTAGCTGACGGCCGCCTGAAACAGGAAAACGGCAAAGCGAAAGTGGAGCTGGTGACTAATGACGGTCTTAAGTATCCACAGTCCGGCACGCTGGAATTCTCGGATGTCACCGTCGATCAGACCACCGGCTCAATCACGCTACGCGCTATTTTCCCGAACCCGGATCACACCCTGCTACCGGGGATGTTCGTCCGTGCCCGTCTGGAAGAAGGGATTAACCCTGACGCCCTGCTGGTACCGCAACAGGGTGTTACCCGTACGCCGCGCGGCGACGCCAGCGTCATGGTAGTGGGGGAAGGCGATAAAGTCGAAGTCCGCCAGGTCACTGCTTCTCAGGCGATCGGCGATAAATGGCTGGTCACTGACGGTCTGAAATCCGGCGATCGCGTTATCGTCACCGGCCTGCAAAAAATCAAACCAGGTGTGCAGGTAAAAGCGCAGGAAGTAGCTTCTGATGATAAACAGCAAGCCGCAGGCAACGCGCCATCAGAACAAACCAAGTCTTAACTTAAACAGGAGCCGTTAAGACATGCCTAATTTCTTTATCGATCGCCCCATATTTGCATGGGTGATCGCCATTATCATCATGCTGGCTGGGGGATTATCGATCCTCAAATTGCCGGTGGCGCAATATCCGACGATTGCGCCGCCAGCAATTTCCATTACCGCCATGTACCCCGGTGCTGACGCCGAAACGGTGCAGAACACCGTAACTCAGGTTATCGAACAGAATATGAACGGTATCGATCACCTGATGTACATGTCCTCAAATGGCGACTCCACCGGTACGGCAACCATTACGCTGACCTTCGAATCCGGTACCGATCCGGATATCGCCCAGGTTCAGGTTCAGAACAAGCTGGCGCTGGCGACGCCTCTGCTGCCGCAAGAAGTACAGCAGCAAGGGATTAGCGTTGAGAAAGCGTCCAGCAGCTTCCTGATGGTTGTCGGCGTCATTAACACCAACGGCACCATGAACCAGGACGATATTTCGGACTACGTGGCGGCCAACATGAAGGATCCGATTAGCCGTACCAGCGGCGTCGGCGACGTTCAGCTATTCGGTTCCCAGTATGCGATGCGTATCTGGATGGATCCAAACAAACTGAACAACTTCCAGCTTACGCCGGTGGATGTGATCAGCGCCCTGAAAGCGCAGAACGCCCAGGTGGCCGCGGGCCAGTTAGGCGGTACGCCGCCGGTGAAAGGCCAGCAGCTTAACGCCTCGATCATCGCGCAGACGCGTCTGACCAATACGGAAGAGTTTGGCAACATCCTGCTGAAGGTGAACCAGGACGGTTCCCAGGTTCGTCTGCGTGATGTCGCCAAAATTGAGCTGGGCGGCGAAAGCTATGACGTAGTGGCGAAGTTTAACGGCCAGCCGGCATCCGGTCTGGGTATTAAACTGGCTACCGGCGCGAACGCGCTGGATACCGCCAACGCTATTCGCGCTGAACTGGCGAAGATGGAGCCGTTTTTCCCGTCGGGGATGAAGATCGTTTACCCGTATGACACCACCCCGTTCGTGAAAATTTCTATTCACGAAGTGGTTAAAACGCTGGTGGAAGCGATCATCCTGGTGTTCCTGGTCATGTATCTGTTCCTGCAGAACTTCCGCGCCACCCTGATCCCCACCATCGCGGTACCGGTGGTCCTGTTAGGCACCTTCGCGGTGCTGGCGGCGTTTGGCTTCTCGATAAACACCCTGACGATGTTCGGGATGGTGCTCGCCATCGGCCTGTTGGTGGATGACGCCATCGTGGTGGTAGAGAACGTCGAGCGCGTGATGGCGGAAGAGGGTCTGCCGCCGAAAGAAGCGACGCGTAAATCGATGGGACAGATTCAGGGCGCGCTGGTTGGTATCGCTATGGTGCTGTCGGCGGTATTTATCCCGATGGCGTTCTTCGGCGGCTCAACCGGGGCCATCTATCGCCAGTTCTCCATCACTATCGTTTCCGCGATGGCGCTGTCGGTACTGGTGGCGTTAATCCTGACGCCGGCGCTGTGCGCCACGATGCTGAAACCCATTCAGAAAGGCAGCCATGGCGCGACCACCGGCTTCTTCGGCTGGTTTAACCGCATGTTTGATAAGAGCACGCACCATTACACCGACAGCGTAGGCAACATTCTGCGCAGCACCGGTCGTTATCTGGTGCTGTATCTGATCATCGTGGTGGGTATGGCATGGCTGTTCGTCCGTCTGCCGAGCTCGTTCCTGCCGGACGAGGACCAGGGTGTATTCCTGAGTATGGCGCAGCTGCCTGCCGGCGCCACCCAGGAGCGTACGCAGAAAGTGCTGGATGAGATGACGAATTACTATCTCACCAAAGAGAAGGACAACGTGGAATCCGTGTTTGCGGTTAACGGCTTCGGTTTCGCCGGCCGCGGCCAGAACACCGGTATCGCGTTCGTTTCGCTGAAAGACTGGAGCCAGCGTCCGGGTGAGGAAAACAAAGTTGAAGCGATCACCGCGAGAGCAATGGGCTACTTCTCGCAGATTAAAGATGCGATGGTCTTCGCCTTTAACCTGCCGGCTATCGTTGAACTGGGTACCGCGACCGGCTTTGACTTCGAGCTGATTGACCAGGGCGGTCTGGGCCACGAAAAACTGACCCAGGCGCGTAACCAACTGTTTGGCATGGTGGCGCAGCATCCTGACGTGCTGACCGGCGTGCGCCCTAACGGTCTGGAAGATACACCGCAGTTTAAAATCGATATCGATCAGGAGAAAGCTCAGGCGCTGGGCGTCTCCATCAGCGACATTAACACCACGCTGGGCGCAGCCTGGGGCGGAAGCTATGTCAACGACTTTATCGACCGCGGCCGCGTGAAGAAAGTGTACATCATGTCCGAAGCGAAATACCGTATGCTGCCGGAAGATATCGGCAAGTGGTATGTTCGCGGCAGCGATGGTCAGATGGTGCCGTTCTCTGCTTTCTCGACCTCGCGTTGGGAATACGGTTCGCCGCGTCTGGAACGCTACAACGGTCTGCCGTCACTGGAAATCCTCGGTCAGGCCGCGCCAGGCAAGAGTACCGGTGAGGCGATGGCGCTGATGGAAGAGCTGGCGGGTAAACTGCCCTCCGGTATCGGCTACGACTGGACCGGGATGTCTTATCAGGAGCGACTGTCCGGCAACCAGGCCCCTGCCCTGTATGCCATCTCGCTGATTGTCGTCTTCCTGTGTCTGGCGGCGCTGTATGAGAGCTGGTCGATTCCGTTCTCGGTTATGCTGGTCGTCCCCTTGGGTGTGGTCGGTGCGCTGTTAGCCGCCACCTTCCGCGGGCTAACCAACGACGTTTACTTCCAGGTGGGTCTGCTGACCACCATCGGCCTGTCGGCGAAGAACGCAATATTGATCGTTGAATTCGCCAAAGACCTGATGGAGAAAGAGGGCAAAGGGCTGATTGAGGCGACGCTTGAAGCAGTACGTATGCGTCTACGTCCAATCCTGATGACATCTCTGGCGTTCATCCTCGGGGTAATGCCGCTAGTTATCAGCTCCGGCGCCGGCTCCGGTGCGCAGAACGCCGTCGGTACAGGCGTAATGGGCGGGATGGTGACCGCGACGATCCTGGCGATCTTCTTCGTGCCGGTGTTCTTTGTGGTGGTTCGTCGCCGCTTTAGCAAAAAATCGGAAGATATAGAGCACAGCCATCAGGTTGAGCATCATTAATCTTCACTCCTGAACAAAGGGGGGC
>NZ_GL882791.1:0-1890 GCF_000195655.1 Klebsiella sp. MS 92-3 | reverse complement strand
CCCTTTTTTATCACTGGCTGGCAAGGCACATATTGCCATTGTTTATTTTTCGTTCTGCATTTAATATATATTGATATGGCGCAGGCTATTTTTAGCAGCTTGTTCAACAACTCGGGATCGGCAAACACTCATTTACCAGGAATAATCCTACTATCATTATCCACGGGTCGGCGGTTTCTGAACGCGACAGCTGCCTGCCTTAAACCAATGATTCATAAGATTTCTCTATTTCTCCGGCTGTGGGCCAGCGCCTGCGAAATTAATTCGTCTATTTTTAAGATAATTTCTCGCTGATAATTGTAATTTTTCGTAATAGCACGATGAAATCTGTTGGAGAGTGGATTATAGTTAAATCAGCAGGATTACTCAGTTAGTGTCAGGTCAGTTAGTCGTGTTCATCCCACAACGGTGTTTGCTAGTCGTCGTTTAAACCACTCAAAAGGGGATGCGTTATGGACGAATACTCGCCAAAAAGACATGATATTGCACAGCTACGCTTTCTCTGCGAAACGCTGTATCATGACTGCCTTGCAAACCTGGAAGAGAGCAACCATGGCTGGGTCAACGACCCGACGTCGGCTGTCAATCTCCAGTTAAATGAATTGATCGAGCACATTGCCACATTCGCTCTTAATTATAAAATTAAGTATGCAGAGGATAATAAGCTGATCGCTCAGGTTGACGAATATCTGGACGACACTTTTACGTTGTTCAGTAACTACGGCATTAACTCTACGGATTTGCAAAAGTGGAAAAAATCCGGTAACCGACTATTTCGTTGCTTTGTCAACGCCAGCCGGGAAAACCCGGCCAGTCTATCGTGTTAGAATTATTACAATCAAAAGGTGGAATTATGTCTGATAAGCCATTAACTAAAACAGACTATTTGATGCGCTTACGTCGTTGCCAGACAATTGACACGCTGGAGCGCGTCATTGAAAAAAATAAATATGAACTGTCTGATAATGAGCTGGCGGTATTTTACTCAGCTGCCGACCATCGTCTGGCGGAACTGACCATGAATAAGCTATACGATAAAATCCCGACTTCTGTCTGGAAATTTATCCGCTAATTTACGCGTATTACGTGGTCTGCTGGCCGGACGGTACGGGTCAGCCGCCATAGGGTATCTTTGTGATAGACATCACATCATTCAGCCAACAGCAACCCTGTAACCGGTTTCTTTTTTATACTGCTACGGCCATCAACAGTCAGGTATAAGGAAGACCCATGAGTGAAGAAAAACGCAAAATGATCGCCGGTGAGCTCTATTTATCTGGCGACCCAACGCTTCGCGCCGATCGCCTGCGCGCCAGACAGTTGTTGCACCGTTATAATCATTCCGCCCCGGATGACCAGGAACAACGTCAGCATATTCTGGCCGAACTGTTCGCTCGCGCCGGCGATGCGTATATCGAGCCAAGCTTTCGCTGCGACTATGGTTATAATATTTTTCTCGGCGCCGGTTTTTACGCCAATTTTGACTGCGTGATGCTCGACGTCTGCCCTATCCATATTGGCGATAACTGTATGCTGGCGCCAGGCGTCCATATTTATACCGCCACTCATCCGCTGGACGCCGATGCGCGTAATAGCGGCCAGGAATACGGCAAGCCGGTAACTATTGGCCACAATGTGTGGATTGGGGGTCGGGCAGTGATCAATCCCGGCGTGACCATTGGCGATAATGCGGTCATTGCGTCCGGCGCGGTAGTCACCAAAGACGTACCTGCCTGTACCGTCGTCGGCGGTAACCCGGCGCAGATCATTAAGCGCCTTCCGCCGACAAATCCGTAACTGTTATGCTTTTCTGTAACTGATCTGTTACTTTCTCCGCAGAATATTGCAACATAAAATAGCCTTCAGGCTGAGCCTGCCGCGCCTGGTCCG
>NZ_GL882790.1:9655-15540 GCF_000195655.1 Klebsiella sp. MS 92-3 | reverse complement strand
CCGCGCTGCGGCGGGTCCCGCTTTACTCATCGATACCGCATTCGCACGGCAGATGGCGGCCGATAAGCTTGCGATACAAAAACGCCCCGATAATCGCCCCCACCACCGGCGCCAGCAGCGGCACCAGAAAGTAAGGGATCGCCAGCCCACCGGTAAAGGCGATCGAGCCCCACCCGGCCAGACTGGTAAACAGTTTTGGGCCGAAGTCGCGCGCCGGATTCAGCGCAAAGCCGGTTAGCGGCCCCATCGACGCGCCGATCACGGCGATCAGCAAGCCAATCAGCAACGGCGCCAGCGGCCCGCGCGGAATTCCGTTGCCGTCGTCGGTCAGGGCCATGATCATCGCCATCAGGATTGCCGTGATGGTGGTCTCCACGGCAAACGCTTGTATAAAAGTGATATGTGGATGCGGGTACGTGGAAAAGACCCCGGCCAGGTTAAGACTGGCGGCAGTGCCGCGCACGATATGCTGACTCTGTTCAAGATCGAGAAACAGCTGGCGATAGAGCCCATACACCAGCGCGGCGGCGCAGAAGGCCCCGGCCGTCTGGGCAACAATAAACGGCAGCACCTTGCGGCGTTCAAAACAGGCGAACAGCCACAGGGCAATGGTCACCGCCGGATTAAGGTGCGCGCCGGAGACACCGGCCGTCAGGTAGATGGCCATGGCGACGCCAAGGCCCCAGATAATACTGATCTCCCACTGACCAAAGCTGGCCCCGGCGACCCGCAGCGCAGCGACGCAGCCCGCGCCGAAGAAAATGAGCAATCCGGTGCCAAGAAACTCGGCCACGCACTGCCCGGTTAAGGTAGAAGTCTGGTTCATTATCGGCATCCTGAAATAGCACGTTAAAGAGAGAGGCTGGCGCGAGCGCCCGTTTAATTCGCCTGACCGGCCAGTAGCAGCCCGGTGGCGACCGCATTGCGCGGCCCTTCTGTTCCCCGAATATTGCCCTGCCCGGCGACTACGCCATAGTGCGACAAGGCTTCCGTGATAAGCTGCGGGATCTCAAAGTCCAGCGATGAGCCGCCCACCAGCACCACAAAGGCGATATCGCGAATGGAACCGCCGGGTGAGACCTGGCGCAGCGCGCGCAGGCAGTTGGTGACAAACACTTTCTCTTTCGCCTGCCGGCGCACGAGACGAATTTTTTCCAGCGGGCTGGCGTTATCGATCGGCACCAGTTCGCCCTCCTTGATGTACACCACTTTGGCGAACACCGCCGGGCTGAGGGCTTCCCGAAAGAACTCCACCGCGCCATTCTCGTGACGAATACTGAACAGGCTTTCCACTTTGGCCAGCGGGTATTTTTTAATCGCTTCCGCCAGCGAAAGATCCTCGAGGCCCAGCTCGGTTTTAATCAACAGGCTGACCATATTCCCCGCCCCGGCGAGATGGACCGCCGTTATCTGCCCCTCCGCGTTGACGATCGCCGCATCCGTCGAGCCGGCGCCGAGGTCGAGGATCGCCAGCGGCGCCGCACAGCCGGGAGTGGTTAACGCCCCGGCGATGGCCATGTTGGCCTCCACGCCGCCCACCACCACCTCGGTCTGCAGTCGGGCGCTCAGTTCGCGGGCGATAACCTGCATTTGCAGACGATCCGCTTTTACCATCGCCGCCATCCCGACGGCATTCTCCATGGCGCACTCGCCGGCCATCCCGCCCTGCACCTTGCGCGGAATAAACGTATCCACCGCCAGCAGATCCTGGATGTATATCGCGCTCATCTCATGGCCGGTCAGGGACGCCATTACCTTGCGCACCCGCTCAAGCATGCCGCCGGCGTGGGTGCCCGGTTCGCCGCGGATGTCGCGTACCGGAGCGCAGGCGCTCATCGCCTGCATGATGGCTTCCGCGCCCTCGGCGACATCGGCCTCTCCGCGGCGCTTTTCGCCGCTAATGTAGAGGTTGCCCGCAGGGATCACCCGCGACTGCACGTCCCCCTGCGGGGTCTTGAGCACCACCGCTGAACGGTTGCCAATCAGGGCGCGGGCGATGGGGACGATGGCCTGGGTCTCTTCCGGGCTTAGCCCGAAGAAGGTGGCGATCCCGTAGGGATTCGACAGGATCCGCACCACCTGGCCCGGCGCGGCCACTTCCACCGCCGCCATCACCCCCTCGGGGACCTGCTCCAGCAGCGTCACTTCATCTACCACCGGCAGGGTTTTACGCAGGCGGTTGTTCACCAGCACGCCGTCGTCCTTTTTGAGGATCGCCGCCACCACGTTGATCCCCCGGTCGAGCGCCTCATTGAGCCACCACACGGCGTCAAGGAAATCGACGGCGTCGTCAATCAGTACGATCCACCCCTCGGCATACTGCGCCGCCGGCAGCGTCGCCAGCCGCCCGAGGGCGATAGTCGTCCCCACGCCAACGCCCACCCCGCCCGGCGTCTGCGGGTTATGACCGATCATGGTCGATTCGGTGATAATGGTCTCGGTGATGGTCTCCATCGCCACATCGCCAATCACCGGCGCGGCTTCGTTAAGATAGATGCGAGAGACATCGCTCATCGACCACGGTGTTTTCGCCAGGGCCTGCTCCAGCGCGGCGAGGGTCCCGGCGATATTGTCCCGCGTCCCTTTCATGCCCGTCGTCGCGACGATCCCGCTGGCAACAAACGCCCTCGCCTGCGGGTCGTCGGACGCCAGCGCCACCTCGGTGGTGGCGTTGCCGATATCAATCCCGGCTATTAACGGCATGCTGACCTCCGCTTAGCTTCCTTTACGCAGCTTATGCCGCTGCTGATACACTTCCGCCGACTCCCGGACAAAGGCGGCATTCACTGTCGCATGCCAGGTGTGCTCCAGCTCGTCGGCGATCGCCAGCAGCTCCGCCTGCGAGGAGCGGAACGGGCGCAGCGCGTTATAGATAGCCAGAATGCGCTCGTCAGGAATGGCGATAAGCTCCGCCGCGCGGCGGAAATTGCGCGCCACCGCATGGCGCTGCATCTGCTCGGCAATCTGCGCCTGGTACTCAAGGGTCTGACGGGAGATCCGCACATCCTGCGGGCCCACCTCGCCAGAGAGCACCTTCTCGAGGGTAATATCGGTCAATGGTTTGCCGGTAGGCGTCAGGATATGCTCCGGGCAGCGGGTGGCTAACGGATAATCCTGCACGCGCATGGTTTTCTCGCTCATGGTCACTCCCTTACTAAGTCGACGTGCAGGGTGACGGGCTCGGCGTCCTGCACCACATGTTTGGTCTCTTTGATATGAAATAGCGCGGCTTTGGCCATAAATTTCGGCCGCACCATCTGATCGTTCACCACCGGCACCGGCGAAGGTGACTCTTTGCGCGCATAGCGCGCGGCGTTTTTGCCAATCTGCCGGTAGGTCTCCAGCGTCAGCAGCGGCGCCTGGGAGAACAGCTCCAGGTTGCTGAGCGGCAGCAGATCGCGCTGATGGATGACCGTGGTCCCCTTCGACTGGATACCGATGCCGATCCCCGAGCCGCTCAGGTTGGCCGCATCCCAGGCCATAAAGGAGACGTCGGACGTGCGCAGAATGCGCACCACCCGGGCGTGAAGCCCCTCTTCTTCCACCCCGGCAATCAGCTCTTTGAGGATCGCGCCATGGGGCATATCGATCAGAGTGTGATGCTGGTGTTTATCGAAGGCAGGGCCGACGCCGATCACCACTTCATCGGCACGTTCATCGGCAGAAGCTACCCCGCCCTCGCGGGTTTTCAGGGTAAAAGAGGGCTGAATTTGGGTTGTCTGTTGCACAGGAATACCGCCTTATTCAATGGTGTCGGGCTGAACCACGCCCGGAATATTTTTGATCTCCGCCCAGCGTTCGGCAGAGATGCGATAGCCGGTGCCCGGCCCCTGATAGTCATTGATGTCGTTGACCGCACTCACCACCTCGAACTGCCGATCGAGAATGGCCGAGGTCTGCAGGTAATCGCCGGTGACCCGCTGGCGCAGCATATTGAGAATATTGCTGGCGATATCCTCAAAGCCGCTGCGGCTCAGCGCGCCGACAATATCGAGGCCGGTGATGTTGCGCTTCATCATCTCTTCCACCGCACTCAGATCCTCCACCACGTTACGCGGCGGCATCTCGTTGCTGCCGTGCGCGTAGGTGGCGGCCTCCACCTCCTCGTCGGCGATTGGCGGCAGCCCCAGCTCGCGGAAAACCGCCTGGATCGCCCGCGCCGCTTTCTGGCGAATGGCAATGGTTTCCGCCTCGGTCACCGGACGCAGGCCGCCGTCAACCATCAGGTCACGCTGCAGGATGTTGTAATCATCAAAATCTTCCGCATCGAAGTTCGAGCCGGCGAACATGTTGTCGTAGTTCGGCACCGCGCTGTAGCCGGAGAAAATAAAGTCGGTGCCCGGTAGCATCTGCATCAGGGTGCGCGCGGTACGGCGAATATCCGAGTGGGAGAAAGTCTGGTCGTTGGCGGACGCCACTTCGAGGTCGAGCATAGAGGCGATCAGGTTTTCCGCCAGCACCGCCCGAATGCCCGACGGCACAGCGCCGGTCATGCCGATACAGCTCACTGCGCCGTTTTGCAGCCCCTGAACCCCGGCGCCTTTGGTAATGAAGATGCAGCGCGATTCGAGGTAGAGCATCGACTTGCTCTCCGAATAGCCCATCAGCGCTTCGGATCCGGTGCCGGAGGTGTAGCGCATTTTCAACCCGCGGGAGGCGTAGGCCGAGGCGAGGAACGCCTTTGACCACGGCGTATCATCGCCATCGGTAAATACCGCTTCCGTGCCGTAGACCGACACCGTCTCGGCGTAGCTGGTTAAGCCACGCATGCCCAGCTCCAGCTCGGTGGCCTCTTCCACCGAGCACTGCGTCAACACGCCGGGGCGGCCGCACTGCGAACCGACCAACAGCGCCAGGGCGTTAAACGGCGCGTAGCGCGCGATACCGACCGTGGTCTCCTGTTCTGAGAAGCCGCGGATCCCGGCCTCGGCGGCGTCAGCGGCAATCTGCACCGGATTATCTTTGAGATTGGTGACGTGGCACTGGTTGGAGGGGGTCCGGCGGGCACGCATCTTCTGCAGCGCCATCATCATCTCCACCACGTTCATCTGCGCCATCACCTCGACCGCTTTGGCCGGCGTGATGGCGGTAGTGATGGCAATGATCTCCTCCCGGCTGACGTGAATATCCACCAGCATGCGGGCTATTTCCACCGCCTCCAGGCGCATTGCCTGCTCTGTGCGCTCAACGTTGATCGCGTAATCGGCGATAAACCGGTCGATCATGTCAAACTGGTCCCGGCGTTTGCCGTCCAGTTCGACGATCAGACCGTTGTCCACTTTTACTGAAGAGACCGGGTCAAAGGGGCTGTCCATGGCGATCAGCCCCTCTTCAGGCCACTCGCCAATCAGCCCGTCCTGATTGACGGGGCGCTGGGCCAGTACTGCAAATCGTTTTGATCTTTTCATTGTTCATCGGCTCAAAAGGTGAAATCCGCAAACGGTAGCGAATACGCCGGGCCAGCGTCGTTGCCGCCCGGCCATTACCGGCAATAGCGGAACTTTAAATGAGCCAGTGGTGAAAAAAATAAATTTAATTTCGTTTCAATTTGGCACACGAAATCTACCGACAGTTTCACTATGAAACTTTACTCCGCCGGCAAAAATAAAAAATGTGATCGCCCGCAATGATATAAATCAATTAATAAAAAACGCCCTTAATTACGTTTTGCCGACGCTATTTTAACCCTATTGACTAAATCATGGCGGGCGACAAAATAACGCTGACTAAAATAAAGCAAGCCAACCGAATGGTAATAGTTTTTTACTATCGCCCCTACTGACTATTCGCGCCAGCGTTACCCTGGTGCGGGAGAGAATGATGAACAAGAGCCAACAAGTTCAGACAATCACCCTGGCCGCCCCCCCCCCCCCCCGCCCCCCCCG
>NZ_GL882790.1:5137-9582 GCF_000195655.1 Klebsiella sp. MS 92-3 | reverse complement strand
CCCCCCCCCCCCCCCCCCCCCCGGAGGGGGGGGGGGGGGGGCGGTGCAAAAAAAAGCCACTGAGATCAACGTGGCGGTGGTGTTTTCCGTGGTTGACCGCGGAGGCAACACGCTGCTTATCCAGCGGATGGACGAGGCCTTCGTCTCCAGCTGCGATATTTCCCTGAATAAAGCCTGGAGCGCCTGCAGCCTGAAGCAAGGTACCCATGAAATTACGCCAGCGGTCCAGCCAGGACAATCTCTGTACGGTCTGCAGCTTACCAACCAACAGCGAATTATTATTTTTGGCGGCGGCCTGCCAGTTATTTTTAATGAGCAGGTAATTGGCGCCGTCGGCGTTAGCGGCGGTACGGTCGAGCAGGATCAATTATTAGCCCAGTGCGCCCTGGATTGTTTTTCCGCATTATAACCTGAAGCGAGAAGGTATATTATGAGCTATCGTATGTTTGATTATCTGGTGCCAAACGTTAACTTTTTTGGCCCCAACGCCATTTCCGTAGTCGGCGAACGCTGCCAGCTGCTGGGGGGGAAAAAAGCCCTGCTGGTCACCGACAAAGGCCTGCGGGCAATTAAAGATGGCGCGGTGGACAAAACCCTGCATTATCTGCGGGAGGCCGGGATCGAGGTGGCGATCTTTGACGGCGTCGAGCCGAACCCGAAAGACACCAACGTGCGCGACGGCCTCGCCGTGTTTCGCCGCGAACAGTGCGACATCATCGTCACCGTGGGCGGCGGCAGCCCGCACGATTGCGGCAAAGGCATCGGCATCGCCGCCACCCATGAGGGCGATCTGTACCAGTATGCCGGAATCGAGACCCTGACCAACCCGCTGCCGCCTATCGTCGCGGTCAATACCACCGCCGGCACCGCCAGCGAGGTCACCCGCCACTGCGTCCTGACCAACACCGAAACCAAAGTGAAGTTTGTGATCGTCAGCTGGCGCAACCTGCCGTCGGTCTCTATCAACGATCCACTGCTGATGATCGGTAAACCGGCCGCCCTGACCGCGGCGACCGGGATGGATGCCCTGACCCACGCCGTAGAGGCCTATATCTCCAAAGACGCTAACCCGGTGACGGACGCCGCCGCCATGCAGGCGATCCGCCTCATCGCCCGCAACCTGCGCCAGGCCGTGGCCCTCGGCAGCAATCTGCAGGCGCGGGAAAACATGGCCTATGCTTCTCTGCTGGCCGGGATGGCTTTCAATAACGCCAACCTCGGCTACGTGCACGCCATGGCGCACCAGCTGGGCGGCCTGTACGACATGCCGCACGGCGTGGCCAACGCTGTCCTGCTGCCGCATGTGGCGCGCTACAACCTGATCGCCAACCCGGAGAAATTCGCCGATATCGCTGAACTGATGGGCGAAAATATCACCGGACTGTCCACTCTCGACGCGGCGGAAAAAGCCATCGCCGCTATCACGCGTCTGTCGATGGATATCGGTATTCCGCAGCATCTGCGCGATCTGGGGGTAAAAGAGGCCGACTTCCCCTACATGGCGGAGATGGCTCTGAAAGACGGCAATGCGTTCTCGAACCCGCGTAAAGGCAACGAGCAGGAGATTGCCGCGATTTTCCGCCAGGCATTCTGAGTGTTAACGAGGGGGCCGTCATGTCGCTTTCACCGCCAGGCGTACGCCTGTTTTACGATCCGCGCGGGCACCATGCCGGCGCCATCAATGAGCTGTGCTGGGGGCTGGAGGAGCAGGGGGTCCCCTGCCAGACCATAACCTATGACGGAGGCGGTGACGCCGCTGCGCTGGGCGCCCTGGCGGCCAGAAGCTCGCCCCTGCGGGTGGGTATCGGGCTCAGCGCGTCCGGCGAGATAGCCCTCACTCATGCCCAGCTGCCGGCGGACGCGCCGCTGGCTACCGGACACGTCACCGATAGCGACGCTCATCTGCGTACGCTCGGCGCCAACGCCGGGCAGCTGGTTAAAGTCCTGCCGTTAAGTGAGAGAAACTGAATGTACCGTATCTATACCCGCACCGGGGATAAAGGCACCACCGCCCTGTACGGCGGCAGCCGCATCGAGAAAGACCATATTCGCGTCGAGGCCTACGGCACCGTCGATGAACTGATATCCCAGCTGGGTGTCTGCTACGCCACCACCCGCGACGCCGGGCTGCGGGAAAGCCTGCACCAGATTCAGCAAACGCTGTTCGTGTTGGGGGCTGAACTGGCCAGCGATGCGCGGGGCCTGACCCGTCTGAGCCAGACGATCGGCGAAGAGGAGATCAGCGCCCTGGAACAGCTTATCGACCGCAATATGGCCGAGAGCGGCCCGTTAAAACAGTTCGTGATCCCGGGGAAGAATCTCGCCTCTGCCCAGCTGCACGTGGCGCGCACCCAGTCCCGTCGGCTCGAACGCCTGCTGACGGCCATGGATCGCGCGCATCCGCTGCGCGACGTGCTCAAACGCTACAGCAATCGCCTGTCGGATGCCCTGTTCTCCATGGCGCGTATCGAGGAGACTAGGCCTGATGCTTGCGCTTGAACTGGCTGGCGTCAATATCGTACTGCTTCATTTTGCGCCACAGGGTGGTGCGGCCGATATTGAGCAGCTGCGACATCTCCTGCACCCGCCCGCTGGTCACCCGGGCGGCGTGAATAATAGCTTCCTTTTCGATGGCGCTAAAAGTCAGGCTGGCCGGCAGCAGCGATGACGCGCTATCCCCGCCCGGCCGCTCGGAAAAGAGATATTCCGGCAGATTACTCAGGCGAATGTGGCCGTTGTCGCTGCTGATGGCGATATTCTCAATGACGCTATTGAGCTCAAAATCATTCCCCGGCCACGAGTAGGCCACCAGCTGCGCCAGCGCGTCATCGTCCACTTTCAGTCGCGAAGAGAAACGCTTCTCCAGGCTCTTCAACCGGTTATGCACCAGCGACGGAATACTGTTGCGTCGGGCGCGCAGCGGCGGGATGACGATCTCAAAGGAGTGCAGCGCATAGTACAGCTGGCGGCTAAAGCGGTTCTGTTCCACCAGATTGGCCAGATCGACGGTGGTGGTGGCAATCACCTTCACATCCACCGGGATCAGGCGCCGGGCGTCGAGGCGGGTGAGCACGCCCTGCTTAATTACCTGCAGCAGGGCCGACTGCAGCTCCGGCGCCAGATACTCGATCTTTTCCAGAAACAGGGTGCCGCCGTTGGCCAGCTCAAGGCGGCTCAGGCGACCATTTTCATCGTCGGTAGGGGCGCTGCCCATAAAATCCTGACCCAGCACGCTGTCGGCATACAGCTGGCAGTTGACGGCGATATAGGGGCCGCCCGCCCGTTCGCTTTCATTGTGGATAGCCTGGCTCAGCAGCTCTTTCCCAACCCCCTCTTCACCGCACAGCAGCACCGGGAAGCCACCGCGCGCCGCCTGGCGGCCAAAGTGGATCAGGCGTCGGGTTTCCGGATCGTCGGCAGACATCTGTTCAAAGGTGTGGCTGACTTTACCGAGCTGGCTGGTCATCAGCTGCCGCATCTGCTCCACCGGGTGCAGCAGCAGAATAAAACTGTTGCCTTGCGCCTCGACAATCGGTTTTAAGGTGATCACCGCGTCGACAAACTGATGCTGACTTTCAAAGGTGACTTCGACGTGATTCAGGCCGCGGGCGTGTTTGATGGCGCGGCGCAGCAGCGCCGGGAGGGTCACCAGATCGGCGATATTTTTCCCCTGGCTGGCCTGAACATCAAGATGCAGCAGTCTCGCCGCCTGAACATTGAGAAACTGCAGCACGCCCTGTTCGTTCCACGCCATCACCCCATCGTCCATGCTCTCCAGCAGGCCGTACATCTGATTGAGGTGGCGGTTGGATTCCGCCAGCAGGCTGTCGGTAAGCAGGGAGTTACCCACCTCGCGGGCGATGGCCAGCGTCAGGGAGAGGTCGGCGCTGGACTGGTGCTCGACCAGACAGCAAAGCGAGATAGAGCCGAACAGCCGCCCGTGGTTATCAAACACCGGCGTCGAGCAAAAACTCCATGGCTGTAGCGCCTGCTTAAAATGCCGATCGCCGGCGGTGTTGATCGGCTGGCCCTGCATCGCGGCCAGCGACAGCGCGCAGGTGCCGATAATGCTCTCCGCGCAGTAGCTGCCGTCGCGAAATCCCAGGGCAGCCAGCTGGGCCAGGGTTTGCGGCTCGCCGCAACGGCTGAGGATGCAGGCAGACTCATCAAGAATAAACAGCGCGCAGGGGCGGCCGTCCATAAACTCCCAGGCGTCTTCCAGCGCCGCCTGGCCGATGGTCAGCAGCGCGGTTTTACGCCGACAGATGGAGTCGAAGGTCAGGCCCTGGGCCTGGTGCGGCGTTTGCCAGGTTTCGCGCTGCATAAACTTGCTGCAGCGGTGCCATGACTGGGCGATGACGGAAGAGACCGCCTTCCCGGTATCCTGAGTCTGAACAGTCATATCCTTTTCCGCGTTGTACCATAGAGAACCCCCCCCCCCCCCC
>NZ_GL882790.1:0-4977 GCF_000195655.1 Klebsiella sp. MS 92-3 | reverse complement strand
CCAGCCACTGCTGGCCTAACAGATCGGCGGTGAGGATAGCGGCATGGACGCTCTCCGGGGTCACCGCAAACGGCATATTGTGGATGGTTTCCCCTTCCGCGCAGGTGGCTTTCGCCACCGCGGCGATTTTCTCGTCGATCCCCTCTTTGACGCCCATCTGCGCGAGCGTCACCGGCAGGCCGACGCGCTGGCAGAAGCCCAGCACCGTTTCAATCTCGTCCATCGGGCTGTTCTGCAGCACCAGCTGCGCCAGGGTACCGAAGGCCACTTTCTCACCGTGATACAGATGGTGGCACTCTTCAAGAATGGTGAAACCGTTGTGGATTGCGTGGGCGGCGGCCAGGCCACTGCTTTCAAAGCCAATGCCGCTGAGATAAGTGTTCGCCTCGATGATGCGCTCCAGCGCTTCGGTCACTACCCCGGCCTGCGCCGCCAGACGGGCCTTTTCGCCCTCCGCCAGCAGCGTATCATAGCACAGGCGGGCGAGGCTCAACGCCGCCTCGGTGGACTGTCCTCCGGCCATGCTGGTGGCGCGCGCATCGTAGCAAGCTTTGGCCTCGAACCAGGTGGAGAGCGCATCGCCCATGCCGGAGACCAGCAGGCGTACCGGCGCTTTGGCGATAATCGCCGTGTCCATCACCACCATATCCGGGTTTTTCGGATAGATCAGATACTCTTCAAACTCGCCCGCTTCGGTGTAGATCACCGACAGCGCGCTGGTTGGCGCATCGGTCGAGGCGATGGTCGGGATCACCACCACCGGCAGCTTCTGGTAGTAACCGATCGCCTTCGCGGTATCGAGGGTTTTACCACCGCCGATCCCGACCACCCCGCGGCAGCCCTGTTTTTGCAAAATCGCCATCAGACGGTTGATTTCCGCATGGCTGCATTCACCGTTAAACCGTTCCGCATGGCAGCGAATATCGTGGCTCTGCAGGCCATTCACCACTTTCTCTCCCGCCAGCTTCATTACGAAATCGTCGGCGATGACGAAGAAGCTCTCCGCCAGGTTTTTGGCATATTGACCGAACAGAACAGCAGCATCAGGACCCTGAAGATATTTGGCTGGAGATTGAATAACTTTTAGCATTCCTTTCACCCTCAAATAAGTGCGCATGTAGACATGATGAGCCCTGGCGTTATCCGCGCCGGCCAGTGAAGCGCGGCCTGAACGGAGCGTACCGGAGCAGTGCGATCACTGTAGGGCCGGCAGGGAACAAAAAAATCTTTCGCCTTTTTGTTCTGATATGAAACACAGGTTAATTTTTTACGTTCCATATTGGAACAAAAAACCCTAGTCTCTGTCAGGATTGCGATCCCGATCCGCTCCTTTGCCGCATAATGCCCTTACAATCCTCCGTGTTTGACCGCCTTTTCTCCCGCAGTCGGCAGAAAATCAGCAAAAAATTTTTTCCCACCCGCTTCGCCAGCTATCCTGACCGCCGCTTATGGCAGAAGAAAAAAAGCGCGCCAGCTCGCATTTTCACCATATCCTCAGCAAAAACGTTCCATAAAGAAACAAAACAAGGAGGCAATGTTTCGTAATGAACCCCGATCGTCGGGGCATTCTTTTTTTCGCCCGCTCAGCCAGAATCATCATATCGCCAGGCATGCTCCACCGTCAGACGATACCCCTACGCGATGACTGCCTCCGCCAGCAGAGAGGCGGCATCGAACCTTCTCCAACGGAGCACTGAATAATGAAAAAGCTGATTAACCGTGTTGAAGATGTACTGAATGAACAATTACAGGGGCTGGCTAAAGCCCATCCGCAGCTGACCCTGCATCAGGACCCGCTGTATGTGACCCGCACCGACGCGCCGGTGGCTGGCAAGGTGGCCCTGCTCTCCGGCGGCGGCAGCGGACATGAACCGATGCACTGCGGCTATATCGGTCAGGGCATGCTCTCCGGCGCCTGTCCGGGGGAAATCTTCACCTCGCCGACGCCGGACAAAATGTTTGAATGCGCGATGCAAATTGACGGCGGCGAAGGCGTCTTGCTGATTATCAAAAACTATACCGGCGACATCCTGAATTTTGAGACCGCCACCGAGCTGCTGCATGAGAGCGGCATTAAAGTCACCACCGTGGTGGTCGACGACGACGTGGCGGTGAAAGACAGCCTCTATACCGCCGGTCGTCGCGGCGTCGCCAACACCGTACTGATCGAAAAACTGGTCGGCGCCGCCGCCGAGCGCGGCGACTCGCTGGAAGCCTGCGCTGAACTGGGCCGCCGCCTGAACAATCTCGGCCACTCGATTGGTATCGCCCTCGGCGCCTGCACCGTACCGGCTGCCGGGCAGCCCTCCTTTACGCTGAAAGATGACGAGATGGAGTTCGGCGTCGGCATTCACGGCGAGCCGGGCATCGACCGCCGCCGCTTCAGCTCGCTGGACCAAACCGTCGATGAGATGTTCGATACCCTGCTGGAAAACGGCGCTTACAGCCGCACGCTGCGCCAGTGGGATACCGTCAAGGGCGCGTGGCAGGAAGTGCAGCAGAGCAAAACCGCGCTGCAAAACGGCGACCGGGTTATCGCGCTGGTTAATAACCTCGGCGCCACTCCGCTTTCCGAACTGTATGGCGTGTATAACCGCCTTGCCCAGCGCTGCGAAGCGTCCGGCATCATCATCGAACGCAACCTCATCGGCAGCTACTGTACTTCGCTGGATATGGCGGGCTTCTCCATCACTCTGCTGAAAGTGGATGACGAGACGCTGACGCTATGGGACGCCCCGGTTCACACCCCGGCGCTGAACTGGGGAAACTAAGGAGCACGACATGTCACTGAACAGAACGCAAATCGTCGACTGGCTGTACCGCTGCGGCGATATTTTCACCAAAGAGAGCGATTTTCTCACCGGCCTCGATAAAGAGATTGGCGACGCCGACCACGGTCTCAATATGCACCGCGGTTTCAGTAAAGTGGTCGAAAAGCTGCCGTCGATTGCCGATAAAGATATTGGCTTTATCCTCAAAAACACCGGCATGACGCTGCTCTCCAACGTCGGCGGTGCCAGCGGCCCGCTGTTCGGCACCTTCTTCATTCGCGCCGCGCAGGTGACCCAGGCCCACCAGAGCCTGACGCTCGACGAGCTGTACCTGATGATCCGCGAAGGTGCGGACGGTGTCGTCAATCGCGGCAAAGCGGAGCCAGGGGATAAAACCATGTGCGACGTCTGGCTGCCGGTGGTGGACTCCCTGCGCCAGTCCAGCGAGCAGCACCTGTCGATCGCCGCCGCGCTGGATGCCGCCTGCGAAGTGGCCGAGCGTGCGGCCCACGCCACCATCACTATGCAGGCGCGTAAAGGCCGTGCCAGCTATCTCGGCGAGCGCAGCATCGGACATCAGGATCCCGGCGCGACCTCGGTGCTGTTTATGGTTCAGATGCTGGCCGCCGCCGCCAAAGAGTAAGGAAATTGCGATGGTAAACCTGGTTATTGTTTCTCATAGCGCCCGGCTGGGCGAAGGTGTCGGAGAACTGGCCCGGCAGATGTTAATCAACGATGGCTGCAAACTGGCGATCGCCGCCGGGATCGACGATCCCGACAGCCCGATCGGCACCGATCCGCTTAAAGTCATGGAGGCGATCGAATCCGTGGCCGATACCGATCACGTGCTGGTGATGATGGATATCGGCAGCGCGTTGCTCAGCGCCGAAACCGCCCTCGATCTGCTCGATCCGGCGATTGCCGCGAAGGTGCGACTGTGCGCCGCGCCGCTGGTGGAAGGGACGCTGGCGGCCACCGTCAGCGCTGCCTCCGGCGCGGGGATCGACAAGGTGATCGCCGACGCCATGAGCGCCCTGGAGGCCAAGCGGGTTCAGCTGGGTTTACCTTCGCCAACTTCTGACGCCGCGCCGGCGCCGATGCTTGCCGACGACGGCGACACAAAATCGGTGTCAGTCATTATTAACAATCACAACGGCCTGCACGTGCGTCCGGCGTCGAAGCTGGTCGCCGCGCTGGCGGGCTTTAACGCCGATCTGCTGCTGGAGAAAAACGGGAAGTGCGTCAAACCGGACAGCCTCAACCAAATCGCGCTATTGCAGGTCCGCCGCAACGATAAGCTGCGCCTGCTGGCCCGCGGTCCGGATGCCGACGCGGCGCTGGCGGCGTTTCAGGCGCTGGCCGCCGATAACTTCGGTGAATCGCCTGCGGCGCAACCGGCAGCGGCTCCGGCAACGCCCGAGCGCGTCGAAGGCGCTGCCCTGCGCTATCCGCTGGCCCTGATCCAGCCGCTCCGCCCGGCTGCCGCCGATGCCGCCCGCGAGCAGCAGCGCCTGCGCCAGGCCATTGACCAGACGCTGGCGGATCTTATCGCCCTGACCGAGCTGGCGGAAAATAAATTTCACGCCGATATCGCGGCGATCTTCGCCGGGCACCACACCCTGCTCGACGATGACGATCTGTTTGATGCCGCCAACGATCGCCTGCTCACCGAACAATGCACGGCGGAATGGGCATGGCATCAGGTGTTGATGGAGCTCAGCCAGCAGTATCGCCAGCTGGATGACCCCTACCTGCAGGCGCGCTATATCGATATCGAAGATATTTTGCAGCGCACCCTGCGCCATCTGCAGGGCGTTCAGGAGAGAGTGCCGACGCCCGGCGAGCCAACAATTATTATTGCCGACAACATTTATCCCTCAACCGTCTTACAGCTGGATGCCAGCTTCGTTAAAGGCCTGTGCCTGCGCGATGGCAGCGAACAGGCTCACGGCGCGATTATCGCCCGCGCGGCGGGGATCGCCTGGCTGAGCCAGCAGGGCGAGGCGCTGAACAGCGTGCAGCCCGGCGAGACTATCGTGCTCGATATGCGCCACCAGCGCCTTATCCGTGACTAAAATTCACGTTGACCGTTACCGCTCCGGGGGCCTGCCTCCGGAGGGTGAGTTTTCGCTTACTCTTCAGGAACCACTATGTCTCAATTCTTTTTTAACCAGCGCGCCAGCCTCGTCAACGATGTGATTGAGGG
>NZ_GL882789.1:15607-16615 GCF_000195655.1 Klebsiella sp. MS 92-3 | reverse complement strand
CCCCCCGCGCGGGGGGGGGGGTGTTGCGGCGGGTCCAGTGGCGCAGCCGGGCGACGGGCTTGCCCAGCAGACGGAAGCCGCGCTCCAGACGCCCCAGCACCTCGCCGTTGCGCGCGAGGATCTGAAGCAGCGCCGTCAGCTGGTGGCTCTCCCAGTCGCCGTCCATCCAGGCCTCGGCCGCCGCCCGGCTGCCGCCGGTCAGCAGACGCCAGTACACCTCCGGCGCGCAGACCCGCACCTCGGCGCGCAGCGCGGCGGCGGGGTCGCCAAAATGAAAAGTCTGCGCCCCTTCGCGCACGGTGAGCGAGCCTTCGCGGAGGCCACTCAACAGACGAAAAAGCAGCCAGCGCGCGAGCCGCACGTTGCGCGGCACATCGGGTTCAAGCGCAAAGACGGGATCGGTCATGAGCGTTCACTCCTGCTGACAGGATGGTTGTACAGCGGCACGCGCTTCAGCCACAGCCGCAGCGCCTGCCAGTAGATGGCGAGGACGGTTTTCAGGGTCATCAGCGGCAGACGCAGCAGCAGCCCGCGCAGGTTGGCGCGGGTCAACGGCACGCGGCTCAGGGCCAGCGTGGCGTCGAACACCTTGCTGGCCTGATGGTTTTCAATATGCATGTGCAGCGTTTTGCCGGGCGCGTTGAAGCGCCAGTGATAGACCATGTCCATCGGGTTAAAGGGCGAAACGTGAAAGGCTTTCTCCAGCGGGCGCGCCTGCTGGCCGTCCACCGCGTAGTAATGACGCTCATTCCACGGCGTGTTGCGCACTTCGGCCAGCACCCAGCGCAGGGTGTCGGCTTCGTCATAGCAGTAGTAAAAATTGACCGGATTAAAATGGAAGCCGAAGTAGCGCAGCTGGGTCAGGAGCATCACGCGGCCCGCCGGGCGGCAGCCGGTCAGGCTCTCCAGCCGGTTCAGCACCTGGGCCTTCAGCGGCGCGCCCAGCGGATAATCGGCGTCGTACCAGGCGGCGGCGGCCAGGCGGTTGCGGCGGGGGGCCCCCCCCCG
>NZ_GL882789.1:0-15495 GCF_000195655.1 Klebsiella sp. MS 92-3 | reverse complement strand
GGCGGATGCCCGCCTCAGGCAGCTTGTCCAGTTCGTCGAGGTCGAGCCAGGCCATAAACAGGCGGTAGACGAAGTGGTGCGCCTTCGGCTGCAGGCGACGGTGGCGCAGGACGCCCTGATAGAGGCAGCTGTTCATTTCAGTTGCCCTCCGCCACGGCGATGCCCTGCACCACGTCGAGCGCGCTGCGCACCCCATCCTCATGAAAGCCGTTGTACCAGTAGGCGCCGCAGTACCAGCTCCGCTGCTGGCCGTTAATCTCTTCGCGCCGCAGCTGGGCCGACCAGCTTTGCGGGTTAAACAGCGGATGCTCATAGACGAAGCGCTGCCAGACGTAGCGATCGTCCACCGGCGCGTCCGGGTTCAGGGTGACGCAGAACAGCGGCGCGCCCGCGGGCAGCCCCTGGAGAATATTCATGTTGTAGGTGACGCAGGCCCGGGCCCGATCCCCGTCGCTCAGGCGATAGTTCCAGCTGGCCCAGGCGCGCTGGCGCTCCGGCAGCCAGCGCGGATCGCTGTGCAACACCACCTCGTTACGCTGCCAGCCGATGTCCCCAAGGACTTCTCGTTCGGAATCGGTGGGCGCCGCCAGCATCGCCAGGGCCTGCGCGGAGTGGCAGGCGAAGATCACCTGGTCAAAATGCGCCTCCCCGGACGCCAGCCGCAGGGTGACCCCCGCCGGGTGGCGGTCCACCTGCTGCACCGGCGCGTTGAGGCGTAGATCCAGACGATCGCCGAGCCTGGCGAGCAGGGCGCGGACGTATTCCCGGGAACCGCCGGGCACCACGTACCATTGCGGGCGATCGCGAATATCCAGCAGACCGTGGTTTTCAAAGAAGCGCAAAAACAGCGGCAGCGGGAAGCGGCGCATCTCCTGCAGCGACGACGACCAGATGGCCGCCCCCATCGGCAGAATATAGTGGCGGGCGAAGAAGGGGCTGAAGCGGTGGCGGGTGAGGAAGCTCTCCAGCGTCGCGCCTGGATCCAGCGCCTCGGTCAGCGCCAGTTTCGCCAGCCGGTTGAAGCGGACGATCTCGCTCAGCAGTCCCCAGAAGGCCGGCTTCAGCAGATTGCGCCGCTGGGCGAAGAGCGAGGTCAGGCTGTGGCCGTTGTACTCCAGGCCGCTGGCCGGGTTGTGGACCGAGAAGCTCATCTGCGTTTTTTGCCCGGCGATCCCCAGCTCGCTGAGCAGGCCCATAAAGCGCGGATAGGTGCGATCGTTGTAGACGATAAATCCGGTATCGATGGCCCAGGTGCCCTGCGGCGTGGCGACATCCACGGTGGCGGTGTGGCCGCCCGGCGTGGCGCCCGCTTCGAACAGCGTTACCTGATGGTGTCCGGCCAGTCGCCAGGCGCAGGTCAGCCCGGCGATGCCGCTGCCGATGATGGCGATGTTCATGAGCGCACCATCCTGCGCAACAGCAGGCGCTGGATACCCGATGGCAGGCTGGCTAGCAGCCGCAGGGCCAGGCTGAAGCCGGTGGGGAAGGCGATGTGGTTTTTGCCCTTCGCCAGACCGTGGCGGATCGCCGCCACCGCCCGATCTACGCTCACCCGACCGGGCATGGCGAAGTCGTTTTTGCGCGTCAGCGGGGTGTCGACGAAGCCCGGAGAGACCACCGTGACGGCGACCCCTTTCGACTCCCAGTCCAGACGCAGGCTGTTAGCAAACCAGCTCAGCGCCGCCTTGGAGGCGCCATAGGCTTCCGCGCGCGGAAAGGGCAGCCAGTGCGCCATGGAGCTGACCAGCACCACCCGATCGCCTGCCTCCAGCTGCGTCTGCAGCGCCGCCAGGCAGTTCACCGGCCCGAGGAAGTTGGTGGCCATCACCCGCTCCACGAGGGCGGCATCCACCTGTCCGTGGTCGAGGTATTCGCAGGTCCCGGCGCAGAGAATGATCAGGTCGGCAAAACAGCCTGTCAGCGCCTGGCGACAGGCGTCCCTGTCTGTCATATCGAACAGGCGTACGCTGATGTTGGGGCTGAGCTGCTGGAGCGCTGCCAGGCGCGACGCATCGCGCCCGCAGGCGATGACCAGATGGCCATCCGCCGCGAAGGATTTCGCCAGGCCGGCGCCGATCCCGGAGCTGGCGCCGGTGATGAGCACCGTCATCATGAGCGCACCCTCCGCTTCACGCCGCGTACCGCCCAGCCCAGCAGGGGAAGATGCTCGTAGATCATCTCCCCGGCGTCGTAGTAGTCGCGCTGATGGAGAACCTGCTCCCCGGCGATGTCCACCACCGAGCAGCCCGGCAGGGCCAGCGTTTCTCCACCGGCAATGCGCGGATGCGACCAGTGCATGGTCCAGGTCACGGCGAACCGCTGGCCGTCGCAAAGCGGCGTGTCGATGGTGAACCGGCACTGCTCCACGTTGGCCAGCAGATGGGTAAAGTAGCGCTGAATGGCGAACAGCCCCTGATGCTGACCAAAAGGATCGCTCAGCGTCGCGTCCGGATGGTACAGCGCGGCCAGCGCTGCGGGCGGCTGTGCATCCAGCCCGGCGTAGTACTCAACGAAACGACGAATCACGGACGGCGAGGTGCTCATGGATCACATCCTGGCTAGATACGGTAGCGTAATGGCATACTTAAAACTTACACAAATAAAATTATTTGTCCAAGTTTGTAGAAAAATATATTTTATTTGTGTTAAAAATCATGTTGTTATGATTGGTGTTTTAAGGAGTGAAAATCACGGGTGGTGCAAAGGGCAAGCGTGAGCCCGCCGCGCCACCGGGCGCTGGCGGAACAGAGCGTAGAGGTAAGTGAAAACAGGGGGTTAGAGCGGGATCACCTCGAGGGAGACGACCTGCTGCTGCCAGAGTTCGACCTGCCTCTGGCGGGCAGCGGAGAGTTTGCCGCTGGTGACCAGCAGCCAGTTGCGCTGGGGAAAAATCTCCGGCGCCAGGGCGGCGGGAGGCACCGGCAGAACGTCGATGCGATGGCCCTGGCCGGTACGTTTGAGCGCCTCAAGCCAGATTTCGCAGGCGTCGGTCAGGTGCCAGCCGGTGATCAGAAAGTTGTCCCCGGGCGCCTTCTTGTCGCCTTCGAGGCAAAACGAGGTATAGGCGATGATGATGCCGTCGAGAATTTCGCGCAGCGTCATGATGGCCGGCACGTTGGCGGAGACCTGGCTGCGCAGCGGACGCAGCACTTCGGTTACCAGCTCCTGGCGCGGATATTCGCGCCCGGCGTCGTAGATCAGCTGGCGCAGGGACTCGATTTTTCCCTCTTTCAGCCGCTGCAGCATGGTCTCCTGCAGCGTCAGCCAGTTATTGGTGCGCCGCGCGCCGGGGCGCGACAGCAGGGGTTTCACCTGGCTGACCGGCACCCCTTTTTTCACCCAGTCGAGGATCTTCAGCGCCTGCTGGACGTCGTCATCGCTGTACAGACGGTGTCCACCATCGGTGCGCAGCGGCTTAAGCAGGCCGTAGCGGCGCTGCCAGGCGCGAAGCGTGGTCGCATTTATCCCGCATAGTCGGGCAAATTCGCCGATGGAGTAAGGCATGGAGGCCACCTGTTAACAAAGAATATTCTCAATATACTACGAATCACGACGGCTGGCGTGAAGTGTAGTGGCTTTGCACTACACTTTCCCCAACCGCGTAAATGAAAGGAGTTCTCATGAAGCTATGGCCTGTTGTCACCGGCGTCGCTATCGCGTTAACCCTGGTGGCCTGCAAATCGCCCACGCCGCCGAAGGGCGTTCAGCCGATTAGCGGGTTTGACGCCAGCCGTTATCTCGGGAAATGGTATGAGGTCGCCCGCCTGGAGAATCGCTTCGAGCGAGGCCTGGAGCAGGTGACCGCCACCTACGGCGCCCGCAGCGACGGAGGGATCAGCGTCGTCAACCGCGGTTATGACCCGGTCAAAAAACGCTGGAATGAGAGCGACGGGAAAGCCTATTTCACCGGCGCCCCCACCACTGCGGCGCTGAAGGTGTCGTTCTTCGGGCCGTTCTACGGCGGCTATAACGTGATCCGCCTGGACGACGACTACCAGTACGCGCTGGTCAGCGGCCCCAACCGCGACTATCTGTGGATCCTGTCGCGAACCCCCACCATTCCGGCGGCGGTGAAGCAGGATTACCTGAATACCGCGCGCGAGCTGGGCTTTGACGTCGATCGCCTGGTGTGGATCCGCCAGACGCCGCGCTAGCCTCGCCGCTTAGCGGCTGAGCAGATGGGTATAAACCACGTACAGCCCGGCCAGCGCCGCCACGTTGAGCGCTACGCTGATGAAAAACCGCGTCCGGAAGGGCTGCTTTTGCGTTTTATGGCGAAAGCACTGCTGGCCGAGGATGGCCCCCGGCCAGCCTCCCGCCAGGCCCAGCACCAGCAGCGTGGTTTCCGGCACCCGGCGCCAGGCATTGCGCGCCGCCAGCTTGTCGGCGCCATAGATAAGCCATGTCAGGAGGCTGCTCAGTAAAAACCACATCGCCAGCGGGTAGGGCAGCAGGGCGCTGCCCACGGCGGTGAGCAGCAGCAGGGAATAACATACCAGGTTCAGATTCATAGGGACGTTCACGCCGGCCAGAAGAATGGCGCCACTATAGCCAATTTCCCGGACCGGCGTAAACGCGGCGGGCTATTGGCTACGCTTGCCCCGATGCCGGGACAGCCACATCAGCTTATACGCCGCCGGAATGATAAACAGCGACAGCAGCGGGGCGGTGATCATCCCGCCAATCATCGGCGCGGCGATACGGCTCATGACTTCCGAACCGGCGCCGGTGCCCCATAAAATCGGCAGCAGGCCGGCGATAATCACCGCCACGGTCATCGCCTTCGGCCGAACGCGCAGCACCGCCCCCTGGTACAGCGCCTCGTCGAGCTTATCGACGCTGAAAGTCTGCGGATTCTCCAGCGATGGCTCGGCCTCGATGGCGTGGCGCAGGTACATCAACATCACCACGCCAAATTCTGCCGCCACCCCGGCGAGGGCGATAAAGCCGGTACCGGTGGCCACCGACAGATGGAACCCCATCCAGTAGAGGAACCAGATCCCGCCCACAAGGGCGAACGGCACGCTGGTGATAATCAGCAGTGCTTCGCCGACGCGGCGGAACGCCAGATACAGCAGCACGAAGATAATCATCAGCGTCATCGGCACCATCAGCTTCAGCTTCTGATTGGCGCGCTCCAGCAGCTCAAACTGCCCGGAGTAGGACACACTGATGCCCGGCTTCAGCTTCACCTCCTTGCCGATGGCCTGCTGCAGATCGTGCACTACCGACACCATGTCGCGGTCGCGGGCGTCGATGTAGATCCAACTGGTCGGGCGGGCGTTCTCGGTCTTCAGCATCGATGGTCCGGTGACCACTTTCACCTCAGCCACGTCGCCGAGGACAATCTGTTGCTTCAGCGGCGTGAGGATCGGCAGCTGGCGCAGGGTCTCCGGGCTGTCGCGATAGCTCTGCGGGTAGCGGATGTTGATCGGATAGCGCTCGACGCCCTCTACCGTTTCGCCAACCATCGCCCCGCCGATGGCGGACGAGACGAACAACTGCACGTCGCCGACGGTCATCCCGTAGCGGGCCGCCTTCTCACGATGAATATCAATGTTAAGGTAGCGCCCGCCGACCAGCCGCTCGGCTAATGCCGAAGTGACTCCCGGCACGCTGCGCGCCACCACTTCAATTTGCCCGGCGATGGCGTCGATATCGGCCAGGTTGGTGCCGGAAACTTTAATGCCAATCGGGCTCTTGATGCCGGTGGAGAGCATGTCGATGCGGTTGCGGATCGGCGGCACCCACAGGTTCGCCAGTCCCGGCAGGCGCACGGTTTTATCCAGCTCCTCGACGATCTTCTCCATGGTCATCCCCGGTCGCCATTGATCCTGCGGCTTGAGCTGAATGGTGGTCTCCACCATCTCCAGCGGCGCCGAGTCGGTGGCGGTTTCGGCCTTGCCGGTTTTGCCGAACACCCTTGCCACTTCCGGCACCGTCATGATCAGCTTATCGGTTTTCTGCAGCATATCCGCCGCCTGCGCAGCGGAGATCCCCGGCAGCGTGGACGGCATATACAGCAGATCGCCCTCGTTGATCTGCGGCAGAAACTCGCCGCCGACCCGGTTAAGCGGCCAGGCAACCGTCAGGATCGACAGGAGCGCAATCAGCAGGGTAGTCTTCGGCCAGTGCAGGACCTTCAGCAGCAGCGGGTGATAAATGCGGATCAAAAAGCGATTCAGCGGATTGCTGCTCTCCGCCGGGATCCTGCCGCGGATCCAGAAGCCCATCAGGATCGGGATCGCCACGATCGCCAGCAGCGCCGCCCCGGCCATCGACCAGGTTTTGGTGAAGGCCAGCGGGCCGAACAGTTTGCCCTCCTGGCCTTCGAGGGTGAAAATCGGGATAAACGACAGGGTGATGATCAGCAGGCTGATAAACAGCGCCGGGCCGACCTCCACCGAGGCCTCGGTAATGATTTTCCAGCGTGTGTCGTTGCTGAGCTTCTCTCCCGGGTGCTGATGTTCCCACTCCTCCAGCCGCTTATGGGCGTTCTCAATCATCACGATGGCGGCATCGACCATCGCTCCCACCGCAATGGCGATCCCGCCCAGCGACATGATGTTGGCGTTGAGCCCCTGGAAATGCATCATGATAAAGGCGAAGCACAGGCCGAGCGGCAGCGAGATAATTGCCACCAGCGCCGAGCGCACGTGCCACAGGAACAGGGCGCAGACCAGGGCGACGACGATAAACTCTTCCAGCAGCTTGTGGCTGAGGTTGTCGATGGCGCGGTCGATAAGCTGGCTGCGGTCGTAGGTGGTGACCACTTCAACCCCTTCCGGCAGGCTGCTTTGCAGCGACGCCAGCTTCGCTTTGACCGCGGAGATCACTTCGCGGGCGTTCTTGCCGGAGCGCAGGATCACCACGCCGCCGGCCACTTCGCCTTCGCCGTTAAGCTCGGCGATTCCGCGGCGCATCTCCGGGCCGATCTGTACCCGCGCGACGTCGCCGAGATAAACCGGCACGCCGTTATCCCCGGTTTTCAGCACGATATTTTTGAAGTCGTCGAGCGTCTGCAGGTAGCCGCTGGCGCGCACCATATATTCGGCTTCCGCCAGTTCGACGGAAGAGCCGCCCGCCTCCTGGTTAGAGGCGTCCAGCGCCGATTTCACCTCGCCGAGGCTGATGCCGTACTGGGTCAGCTTCATCGGGTCGACGACAATCTGATACTCCTTGACCACGCCGCCCACCGACGCCACTTCCGAGACGTTAGGGATGGTTTTCAGCTCATATTTTAAGAACCAGTCCTGTAGGGAGCGCAGTTCGGCGAGGTCGTGCTTGCCGCTGCGGTCGACCAGCGCGTACTCGAAGACCCAGCCGACGCCGGTGGCGTCCGGGCCCATTTCGGCGCTGACCCCGGCGGGAAGTTTGCCCTGTACCTGGTTGAGATACTCCAGCACCCGCGATCGCGCCCAGTAAGGATCGGTGCCGTCTTCAAAAATCACGTATACGTAGGAGTCGCCGAATTGCGAGAAGCCGCGAACCGTTTTGGCGCCGGGGACCGACAGCATGGTGGTGGTCAGCGGCCAGGTGACCTGGTTTTCGACGATCTGCGGCGCCTGTCCCGGATAGCGGGTTTTGACGATCACCTGTACATCAGAGAGATCCGGCAGGGCGTCTACCGGGGTGTGGATGATGGTCCAGGTTCCCCAGATGCTGAGAAACAGCGCCGCCATCATCACCAGGAAGCGGTTGGCCACCGAGCGGCGGATAATCCATTCAATCATGGTTCCGTTCCTTAGTGCGCGTGGGCGGCAGAGGCCGCGGCATCAGGGGCCTGCGCGCGCATGCGCTCCAGCGCGCCGGCGATATTGGCCTCCGAGTCGATCAGGAACAGGCCGCTGGCGACGACTTTCTCACCCTCCTGCAGCCCGCTGCGAATGGCCGTGACGCCGGCGGATTCATGGAATACCTGCACGATTTTCGGCACGAAGCGGCCCTCGTTATCCACGGTAATCACTCGCTGCTCGCTGCCGCTGTCGATCAGCGCTTTGGAGGGGATCAGCAGCATCGGGGCGCTTTCGCTGGTCAGCTGCAGGTAGGCGTTCATCCCCGGCTTCAGCGCTTCATCCGGGTTGTTGACCTGCAGGCGCAGCTGCAGGGTGCGGGTGGCGCTATCGACGCTGGGGAGAAGGGTCCATTTGCTGATGCGGAAGGTTTTGCCCGGCCAGGCGGGAACCTGAATGCTGAACTGCGAGGCGTCTTTAATCAGCCAGGCGATGGATTCCGGGACCGCCACGCTGACCCACACCGGATCCATGCCCTGAATTTTCGCCACCACGTTATCTTTGGCGATGTTCATTCCGGCGCGCAGATCGAAGGCGGTAATAACGCCATCGATCGGTGCTTTGAGAGTAAAGCGGGTCTGGATTTTACGCGTGGCTTTCAGGCGGCGGATATCGTCATCCGGCATTCCGGCGAGACGTAGACGCTCGAGGATCCCCTCGACCTGCGTAGCGGTGCCCCCGGTCTCCTGCAATAGCAGATATTCGCTCTGCGCTTCCACCCAGTCCGGGATGGTCAGCTCGAGCAGCGGCGTGCCTTGTTTCACTTTGTCGCCGACGGTCAACGGATAGACTTTATTGATAAAGCCCGCCGCCCGCGCCTGCATAATCACATACTGGTACTCGTTATAGCTGATGTTGGCCGGGAAGGTCTGGGCGTAGCGCAGCGGCCCGCGGGTGACGGCGGCGGTTTTCACCCCAAGATTCTGGGTCTGCGTCGGGTCGATACGCACCCCCGGCGCACCGGCGGCGGCATGCTCCTCATCGGCGTATTTCGGCACCAGATCCATATCCATAAACGGCGATTTACCCGGTTTATCGAAGCGGGTGTTCGGGTACATCGGGTCGTACCAGAACAGCACTTTACGCTGCTGCTCGGCCGCCGGAGCGGCAGATTGGGTCGGTGCCCATCGGGCGTACAGCGCCGCGGTAAGCGCGCCGCCAATCAGCATGCTGCCAAGGATCAGCGCCGTATTTTTCAGTGTCAGGGATGCCATGTGTCGTCCATTCAGTTATTGAGGGGGGCTACCGTCGCCGGGCCGTTATTGGGCGCGGATATCCTGTAACAACGACAGATTGCCCTGCTGAACGAAGGTGAAGTCCACGCTGTCGCCATCCTTTACATTGTTGAGCTGCGTCTGCGGGGTGATGGTGAAGCGCATGGTCATCGGCGGCCAGTTCACCGCCGGGATGGCCTCGTGGGCGATAGTGATTTTTTTGTTATCCATATCAATAGCTTTAATGACGCCTTTGCCGCGGATGCTTTGCGCCTGCGCGGCGGCGGGCTGCTCGTGCATCACCATACCGGCGTGCGGGTCGGCGGCCTGGGCGGCGAACACCGCGCCAGAGAGCAGGGTGAACAGGGTTATTTTAGATAGTGAATTCATCATCAAGACTCCTTGGGTTATTCCATCCAGCCGCCGCCGAGGGCGGTGAACAGGGTGATTTCATTAGCCTGACGGGAATAGTTGAGTTCCAGCAGGGTTTGTCGGGTGGTGAAAATATCGCGCTGGGCGCTCAGGACTTCGATATAGCTGACCGCGCCGTGGCGATAGAGCGCAGTGGCGCGCTGCAGGGTGATATTCAGCGAGGCGAGATAGCGCTGCTGGGCGGCAATCTGATCGGCCAGGCTCTGGCGCAGGGCCAGCGCGTCGGCCACCTCTTTAAAGGCGGACTGGATTTTTTGTTCATAGTTGACCACCTGCTGCTGCTGGCGGATCTCCGCCAGATCGAGGCTGGCCTGATTACGCCCGGCGTTGAAAATCGGCAGTTCAATTTTGGGGATAAAGTTCCACATCGCGCCGCCGGCGTTAAACAGGCTGGAGAGCTCGCTGCTGCTGCCGGAGAGCGAGCTGGTTAGGGTGATCGACGGGAAGAAGGCCGCCCGTGCGGCGCCGATATTGGCGTTGGCCGCTTGCAGGCTGTGTTCGGCTTCCAGAATATCCGGCCGCTGCAGCAGGATCGCTGAGGAGAGCGATGGCGGCAGGGTTACGCCTTGCAGGTCTACCGCGCTGCTGGCGCTATCGTCCGGCAGATGTTGATAGCTGCCGAGCAGTAGCTGCAGGGCGTTATTGGCCTGCGCCAGCTGGCCCTGACGTTTGGCGATATCGGCGCGGGTGCTTTCGATCATGCCGCGCGCCTGCTCCAGCGCCAGCACGGTGGTGCTCCCGGTCAGCAGCTGTTTTTCAACGAAGGCGTAAGACTGCTGATAGTTCTGTAAGGTATCGTTGGCCACCTGCAGCTGCGCTGCCGCCAGCCGCTGGTTGAAGTAGCTTTGTGAAACGTTAGCAATCAACAGGATATGCACTGCGCGCCGTGCCTCTTCGCTGGCGAAGAAGTTCTGTCGGTCGGCCTCGCTAAGGTTTTTCAGCCGGCCAAAGAAATCGAGGTCGTAGCTGAGGTTTAAGCCGGCGGCATAATCGCTGCTGGTGGTGGTGTCGCCTTTGAGCTTGCCGCCATAGGTGGTGCTGCCGTCACCGTTAAGCTGCGGGTAGCGGTCGGCGTCGGTTACCCGGTACTGGGCGCGGGCTTCCTGCACTTTCAGCGTCGCCATCCGCAGATCGCGGTTGTTGGTCAGCGCGGTGCTAATCAGGCTTTTCACCTGCGGGTCGACGAAAAAGGTGCGCCAGCCGGTCTCCTGGTAGCCCGCTGTTGCAGTAACCAGCTTGTTCTGGCTGAGAGAGAACTGCTGCGGCACCGGCGCGATAGGGCGCTGGTAGTCCGGAGCGAGCGACAGACAGCCGGTTAAGGCAAATATCACGCTGAGGGTAAGTAGCTGTATTGAACGCATGGCGGCAGAAGTTTCGACGATTTATCCATGGCGGCTACTTTACGTAGCGGGCTCTGTTCAGGGCGTGACGGGAAAATGACAAAGCTGTCATTTTCCTGATATTTCATTGCTATCCGGAGGCGCTCCTCTAAAATTGAATACCCGCACAAAGCGCGCGTGAAGGAGCCTGCCGTGAAGATTTTGATTGTCGAAGATGAGAAGAAAACCGGAGAGTACCTGACCAAAGGGCTCACCGAGGCCGGCTTCGTCGTCGACCTGGCCGATAACGGCCTCAACGGCTATCACCTGGCGATGACCAGCGATTACGATCTGCTGATCCTCGACATCATGCTGCCCGATGTGAACGGTTGGGATATCGTGCGCATGCTGCGCACCGCCGGGAAAGGCATGCCGATCCTGCTGCTTACCGCGTTGGGCACCATTGAGCATCGGGTGAAGGGGCTGGAGTTGGGCGCTGACGACTATCTGGTAAAACCGTTCGCCTTTGCGGAGCTGCTGGCGCGGGTGCGCACTCTGCTGCGCCGCGGGGCGGCGGTCATCGTCGAAAGCCAGTTTCAGGCGGCCGATCTCAGCGTCGATTTGGTCAGCCGCAAGGTGACGCGCGGCGCCACCCGCATCACCCTGACCAGTAAGGAATTCACGCTGCTGGAGTTCTTCCTGCGTCATCAGGGCGAGGTGCTGCCCCGTTCGTTAATTGCCTCGCAGGTGTGGGATATGAACTTCGACAGCGACACTAACGCCATTGACGTGGCGGTGAAGCGGCTGCGCGCCAAAATTGATAACGACTTCGAGCCGAAGCTGATCCAGACCGTGCGCGGCGTCGGCTATATGCTTGAGGTGCCGGATGGCCGCTAAGCGCCCCTTTTCCCTGGCCACCCGGCTGACCTTCTTTATTAGCCTCGCCACCGTCATTGCCTTCTTCGCCTTCACCTGGATCATGATCCATTCGGTGAAG
Source organism: Klebsiella sp. MS 92-3 (assembly GCF_000195655.1). Lineage (NCBI taxonomy): Bacteria > Pseudomonadati > Pseudomonadota > Gammaproteobacteria > Enterobacterales > Enterobacteriaceae > Klebsiella > Klebsiella sp. MS 92-3. Next base: position 3,740 of record NZ_GL882789.1, on the reverse strand, counting down.
GCCCACTTTGAAGAGCGCGACGTTCACGATCTCAGGCAGCTCAGCACCACCCTGGAGACGGTCCTCGACCACGCTGACTACCCGCCGGCGCGACGGCTGGAGATCGTGAGGAATATCATTGCGGGCTACGCCAACGTCTTCATCTGCCTGGACGATGACCAGGGCAATATTCTCTTCCAGTCGCCCAACGGGCCGGATCTCAGCCATATGCTGAGTACGCCGGGGCTGGCGATGCAGCTCCGCGACGGGAATGTGATTTCATGGACCGACCCGCAGCCGCGGGCAATGGCGCACGATAATCATCCACTGGAGACCCGCGCCTGGCGGTTGATCATGCTGCCGCTGGGCAAGCAGGCGGACGGTAAACCGGCGTACCACCTGCTGATGGCCTTATCCATCGATTTTCACCTGCACTATATTAATGAGCTGAAAGCGAAGCTGATCTCCGCGGCGTCGATAATCAGTTTGCTGATCATCGCCATCGTGCTGTTTGTGGTCTACCAGGGGCATAAGCCGATCCGCCAGATCAGTCGCCAGATCCAGAATATTACCTCGCGGGATCTCGATGTGCGCCTTGACCCGCAGGCGGTGCCTGTCGAGCTGGAGCGGCTGGCGCTGTCGTTTAACCATATGCTGGAGCGCATAGAGGATGTCTTTACCCGCCAGTCCAACTTCTCCGCCGATATCGCCCATGAAATCCGCACGCCGATCACTAACCTGGTGACGCAAACTGAAATCGCCTTAAGCCAGAGCCGCAGCCAGCAGGAGCTGGAAGAGGTGTTGTATTCCAATCTCGAAGAGTTCTCGCGGATGTCGCGGATGGTCAGTGATATGTTGTTCCTCGCCCAGGCGGATAATAACCAGCTGATCCCTGAGCAACAGGCGCTGGATCTGGCCGATGAAGTGCATAAGGTGTTTGAGTTTTTCGAGGCGTGGGCGGAAGAGAAAGCGGTGGCGCTGCGCTTTGTCGGTAGCCCCTGCCGGGTGACGGGCGATCCGCTGATGCTGCGGCGGGCAATCAGCAACCTGCTGTCGAATGCGATCCGCTACACGCCGGCCGGCCAGGCGGTGACCATCCAGTTGAGCGAAAGCGCGGAGACGGTACGCCTGGTGGTGGAGAACCCCGGTACGCCGATTGCCGCCGAGCATCTGCCGCGCCTGTTTGACCGATTCTATCGCGTCGACCCCTCGCGCCAGCGCAAAGGGGAGGGCAGCGGCATCGGCCTGGCGATTGTGAAATCGATTGTCGGAGCCCACCACGGCAGCGTGGCGGCACAGTCCGATCTGCGCTCGACGCGGTTTATTGTGGTGTTGCCGAAATAGGCGCAATCCGCGAGTGATAGTTGAGTATGTGGCTTTCTGTCGCTATATTAAATGTACGGAAAATAACCGTACATGAAGTTTGCAACAGGCCGGAGATAACGTATGCCCGCACTTAAAAAGCAGCGTATAGATTTGAGATTAACCGATGATGATAAGAGCATCATCGAGGAAGCTGCGGCAATTTCGAATCAGACGATTACCCAGTTTGTGGTTGCCAGTGCCTCAGAACGTGCTGCGGAAGTGATTGAGCAGCACCGCAGAATGGTCCTCAATGAGCAATCATGGAGCCTGGTGATGGAGGCGATTACCCAACCGCCAGCCCCGAATGATCGACTGAAACGTGCAGCGAAGCGTCTACAAACCAGGTAAGGTAGAGCTAATGGAGCAGCAACTGACGATTGAGATGATTGCCGATGCGTTCAGCTACGATATCACTGGATTTGATTGCGGCGAGGAAGCGCTGAATACGTTTTTAAAAGAGCACCTCAAGCGGCAGCACGATGGACAAATCTTAAGGGGTTATGCGCTGGTCTCCGGGGATACCGTTCCCAGGTTGCTGGGTTATTACACCTTATCGGGGAGTTGTTTCGAGCGAGGCATGTTGCCGTCTAAAACTCAGCAAAAGAAAATCCCGTATCAAAATGCGCCAAGCGTAACCCTCGGGCGGCTGGCCATTGATAAATCTGTTCAGGGGCAGGGCTGGGGAGAGATGTTGGTTGCCCATGCGATGCGAGTGGTGTGGGGAGCGTCTAAAGCCGTTGGCATCTACGGATTGTTTGTTGAAGCCCTTAATGAGAAGGCTAAAGCATTCTATCTTCGTCTGGGGTTTATACAGCTCGTGGATGAAAATAGTAACTTACTGTTTTATCCGACCAAATCGATTGAACAGCTCTTTACTGACGATGAGTCATAAAAGAAACCGGGCAGCGCCAGGCGGCTGCCCCCAGTATCGCGACTCTCTTACTCTTCGAAGTACCAGTAGCCCTGATTAATCAGCCGCGTCAGTTCGCTCACGAACGCCGGATTCTGCAGGCCGCTGCCGAGCTCTTCCTGGCCTAATGAGGTATAGCGACACAGCGCATCCAGCGCTTCGGCATCGGTGGTGTCGAGTTGTTCGCTATGCACGAAGAAGCTGTCGCCGATATGCAGAACGCGCAGGCCGCTCAGGCGGGAAAGCTTTTCACCACCCAGCAGCGCATCGACCACTTCCTCTTCTTCATACGGTGGTTCCGCCGGCGCAATATCCAGCTCGTGACGCGGGGTGGTGACGAAACTGCCGAACCACTGCTTGAAGTCTTCCGGCTGGCGAATCATATCGATCATCATGGTGCGCAGACGTTCGAGTTCATACTCTTCAACCCGGCCCGGATGCTCGCGGCAGGTGAGGTCCGGATCGCTGTAGTGCTCGCCGCCGAGATCGTTCTCCAGCACATAGTCGGCGAAGCTGCTGATCAGGTCGCGGCCGTTTGGCCCGCGGAAGCCGACGGAGTAGTTCAGGGCGGTTTCGTGGGTTATGCCGTCGTGCGGGAATCCCGGTGGAATATAGAGGATGTCGCCCGGCTGCAGATCTTCATCAATGATCGGTGGGAACGGATCGACGTGCAGCAGTGCCGGATGCGGACAGAACTGACGCATCGGCAGCTTGTCACCCACGCGCCAGCGGCGGCTGCCCATGCCCTGAATAATAAAGACGTCATACTGATCGATATGCGGGCCGACACCGCCGCCGGGGACGGAGAAGGAGATCATCAGGTCGTCCAGGCGCCAGTCCGGCAGTACGCGGAACGGACGCACCAGCTCGGCGGCCGGCATATGCCAGTGGTTTACCGCCTGGGCCAGCAGGGACCAACCGGTTTCGCCCAGCCCGTCGAAATGTTCAAAAGGACCATTGCTGGCCTGCCATTTGCCGTTTTTCAGGCTGACCAGCCGGCTGTCGACTTCCGGCTCCATGGCTAATCCGGCCAGCTCGTCCGGAGTAATCGGGTCGACGAAGTCCGGAAACGCGTTTTTTAATACCACCGGCTGTTTCTGCCAGTATTTTTCTAAAAACTCGGGCCAGTTAATGTTGAGTTGATAAGCCATCGATTATTACCAGTAAGAAGAAACGGGCCTGATTATAGAAATGAGGGCCGGGCGGGCGCATTGTCGTGGGTCAAGAGTGGTGCTTAATTCACCATCGGCGCGATAATGGCGTTGGGTAAGAGAGAAAAATCACATTTTCGCCAAAAACCGATCTTAGCGTAAATTGCGCTGCAGGCCGCATGAGCACTGGGATTGCGCCTTTAATGGTAAGAAGATGAATTAGCGAAAAGTTCAAATAATGAGCGGTCGATAAGATTTTTCTATTTTAACGCTTGCTACTTCCGGCGAACTCCCTATAATGCGCTCCCACTGACACGGCAGATGTGAATCACTTC
>NZ_GL882788.1:0-8200 GCF_000195655.1 Klebsiella sp. MS 92-3 | reverse complement strand
CAGCAAAAGTTCGATTTATTCAACAAAGCCCATTCCGTCCTGATAAGTTGGTCGGATAAGGCGCTCGCGCCGTATCCGACATTAATTTCTTAAGCGACTTCATTCACCTGGCGACGCAGCAGAGAAAGTGGGCCGGGGCCGCTAAGCGTGAACACGGAAATTAAGGTGAAGCCCAGCGCCACCAGACCCAGCACCAGGTAAGCGCCCTGGAAACCGATGCTTTCATACATATTGCCCGCCAGAATAGACATAAAAATCATCGCCAGTTGCTTAAAGAAGCAGAAACAGACCAGATAAATCGTCGCTGAAAAACGCACTTCAAACTGGCTGGTAATATATTTAAAGCAGCCCACCAGCAGGAACGGTACTTCAAACATATGCAGCGTTTTCAGAATAACCACTTCCAGTGCTGAGGTAGCGAACGATGAGCCAATAATACGTACTGACATAATAGTGCCAGCCAGCAGCAGGGCGTTTTTCCCACCGATGCGATTAATGATCAGTGGCGCAAAAAACATAATCGAGGCGTTAAGTAATTCGCCCATTGTCGTTACGTAGCCAAATACCCGCGTACCCTGTTCACCGGTAGCAAAGAACGAAGTAAAGAAATTAGCAAACTGTTGGTCAAAAACATCGTAGGTGCAGGAAACGCCAATAACATACAGTGACAAAAACCACAGTTTTGGCTGTCTGAACAGTTCCAGCGCCAGCTTAAGGCTAAATGCCGAATGGTTGGCACCTACCGCATTGGCAACCGTGGCAGAAGAGGGCGCATCCGTTTTGGCGAAAAAGAGTAAAACGGCGAGGATGAATGCACAGCCAGAACCCAGCCAGAAAACAAACTGATTATTGATGGTGAACATGATGCCGACAATCGAGGCACACAGCGCCCAGCCAACACAGCCAAACATCCGCGCGCGACCATATTCGAAATTACTGCGACGGCTGACTTTCTCGATAAATGCCTCTACTGCTGGCGCACCGGCGTTAAAACAAAAGCCTAGATAAATACCACCAACAATCGATCCTACTAAAATGTTGTATTGTAACAGTGGCCCGAAGATAAAAATAAAGAACGGCGCAAACATCACTAACATGCCGGTAATAATCCACAGCAGGTATTTGCGCAGCCCGAGTTTGTCAGAAAGCAGACCAAACAGCGGTTGGAATAATAGCGAGAACAGAGAAATAGCGGCAAAAATAATACCCGTATCACTTTTGCTGATATGGTTGATGTCATGTAGCCAAATCGGGAAAAACGGGAAGTAGGCTCCCATGATAAAAAAGTAAAAGAAAAAGAATAAACCGAACATCCAAAAGTTTGTGTTTTTTAAATAGTACATAATGGATTTCCTTACGCGAAATACGGGCAGACATGGCCTGCCCGGTTATTATTATTTTTGACACCAGAGCAACTGGTAATGGTAGCTACCGGCGCTAAGCTGGAATTCCGCCGACACTGACGGGCTCCAGGAGTCGTCGCCACCAATCCCCATATGGAAACCGTCGATATTCAGCCATGTGCCTTCTTCCGCGTGCAGCAGATGGCGATGGCTGGTTTCCATCAGTTGCTGTTGACTGTAGCGGCTGATGTTGAACTGGAAGTCGCCGCGCCACTGGTGTGGGCCATAATTCAATTCGCGCGTCCCGCAGCGCAGACCGTTTTCGCTCGGGAAGACGTACGGGGTATACATGTCTGACAATGGCAGATCCCAGCGGTCAAAACAGGCCGCAGTAAGGCGGTCGGGATAGTTTTCTTGCGGCCCTAATCCGAGCCAGTTTACCCGCTCTGCTACCTGCGCCAGCTGGCAGGTCAGGCCAATCCGCGCCGGATGTGGCGTATTGCTCGCCACTTCAACATCAACGGTAATCGCCATTTGACCACTTCCATCAATCCGGTAGGTTTTCCGGCTGATAAATAAGGTTTTCCCCTGATGCTGCCACGCGTGGACCGTGGTAATCAGCACCGCGTCGGCAAGCGTATCTGCCGTGCACTGCAACAACGCTGCTTCGGCCTGGTAATGGCCCGCCGCCTTCCAGCGTTCGACCCAGGCGTTAGGGTCAATGCGGGTCGCTTCACTTACGCCAATGTCGTTATCCAGCGGTGCGCGGGTGAACTGATCGCGCAGCGGCGTCAGCAGTTGTTTTTTATCGCCAATCCACATCTGTGAAAGAAAGCCTGACTGGCGGTTAAATTGCCAACGCTTATTATCCAGCTCGATGCAAAAATCCGTTTCGCTGGTGGTCAGTTGCGGGATGGCGTGGGGCGCGGAGGGGAGTGTCACGCTGAGGTTTTCCGCCAGACGCCACTGCTGCCAGGCGCTGATGTGTCCGGCTGCTGACCATGTGGTCGCGTTCGGTTGCACTACGTGAACCGTTAGCCAGAGTTGTCCGGCGCTCTTCGGCTGCGGTAGTCCAGGCAGTTCAATCAACTGTTTACCTTGTGGAGCGACATCCAGAGGCACTTCACCGCTTGCCAGCGGCTTGCCATCCAGCGCCACCATCCAGTGCAGGAGCTCGTTATCGCTATGACGGAACAGGTATTCGCTGGTCACTTCGATGGTTCGCCCGGATAAACTGAACTGGAAAAACTGCTGCTGGTGTTTTGCTTCCGTCAGCGCCGGATGCGGCGTGCGGTCGGCAAAGACCAGACCGTTCATGCAGAACTGGCGATCATTCGGCGTATCGCCAAAATCACCGCCGTAAGCCGACCACGGATTGCCATTTTCATCATATTTAATCAGCGACTGATCCACCCAGTCCCAGACGAAGCCGCCCTGTAAACGGGGGTACTGACGAAACGCCTGCCAGTATTTAGCGAAGCCGCCAAGACTGTTACCCATCGCGTGGGCGTATTCGCAAAGGATCAGCGGGCGCGTCTCTCCAGGCAACGAAAGCCATTTTTTGATGGACCATTTCGGCACAGCCGGGAAGGGCTGGTCTTCATCCACGCGCGCGTACATCGGGCAAATAATATCGGTTGCGAAGGTGTCGGCTCCGCCGCCTTCATACTGTACCGGGCGGGAAGGATCGACAGATTTGATCCAGCGATAGAGTGCGTCGTGATTAGCGCCGTGGCCTGATTCATTCCCCAGCGACCAGATGATCACACTCGGGTGATTACGATCGCGCTGCACCATTCGCGTTACGCGTTCGCTCATCGCGGGTAGCCAGCGCGGATCATCGGTCAGACGATTCATTGGCACCATGCCGTGGGTTTCAATGTTGGCTTCATCCACCACATACAGGCCGTAGTGGTCGCACAGCGTGTACCACAGCGGATGGTTCGGATAATGCGAACAGCGCACGGCGTTAAAGTTGTTCTGCTTCATCAGCAGGATATCCTGCACCATCGTCTGCTCATCCATGACCTGACCATGCAGAGGATGATGCTCGTGACGGTTAACGCCGCGAATCAGCAACGGCTTGCCGTTCAGCAGCAGCAGACCATTTTCAATCCGCACCTCGCGGAAACCGACATCGCAGGCTTCTGCTTCAATCAGCGTGCCGTCGGCGGTGTGCAGTTCAACCACCGCACGATAGAGATTCGGGATTTCGGCGCTCCACAGTTTCGGGTTTTCGACGTTCAGACGTAGGGTGACGTGATCGGCATAACCACCACGCTCATCGATAATTTCACCGCCGAAAGGCGCGGTGCCGCTGGCGACCTGCGTTTCACCCTGCCACAAAGAAACCGTCACCCGCAGCTCATCGCGCAGCTCGCCGTACATCTGAACGTCTGCCTCCAGTACAGCGCGGCTGAAATCATCATTAAAGTGAGTGGCTACATGGAAATCGCTGATTTGCGTGCTCGGTTTATGCAGCAACGAGACGTCACGGAAAATGCCGCTCATCCGCCACATATCCTGATCTTCCAGATAACTGCCGTCACTCCAGCGCAGCACCATCACCGCGAGGCGGTTTTCTCCGGCGTGTAAAAATGCGCTCAGGTCAAATTCAGACGGCAAACGACTGTCCTGTCCGTAACCGACCCAGCGCCCGTTGCACCACAAATGAAACGCCGAGTTAACACCATCAAAAATAATTCGCGTCTGGCCTTCCTGTAGCCAGCTTTCATCAATATTAAATGTGAGCGAGTAACAACCCGTCGGATTCTCCGTGGGAACATACGGCGGATTGACCGCAATGGGATAGGTCACGTTGGTGTAGATAGGCGCATCGTAACCGTGCATCTGCCAGTTTGAGGGGACGATGACAGTATCGGCGTCAGGAAGATCGCGCTCCAGCCAGCTTTCTGGTACCGCTTCTGGTGCCGGAAACCAGGCAAAGCGCCATTCACCATTCAGGCTGCGCGACTCTTGGGAAGGGCGATCGGTGCGAGCCTCTTCGCTATTACGCCAGCTGGCGAAAGGGGGATGTGCCGCAAGGCGATTAAGTTGGGTAACGCCAGGGTTTTCCCAGTCACGACGTTGTAATACGACGGCCAGTGAATCCGTAATCATTGTCATAGTTGTATCCTGTGTGAATTGTTATCCGCTCACATTTTCGCATAACATACGAGCCGGACACATAGAGTGTAAAGCCTGGGGTGCCTAATGAGTGAGCTGACTCACATTAATTGCGTTGCGCTCACTGCCCGCTTTCAAGTCGGGAAACTTGTCGTGCCAGCTGCATTAAGGAATCTGCCAACGTGCGGGGAGAGGTGGTTTGCGTATTGGGCGGTAGGGTGGTTTTTCTTTTCACCAGTGAGACGGGCAACAGCTGATTGCTCTTCACCGCCTGGCCCTGAGAGAGTTTCAGCAAGCGGTCCACGCTAGTTTTCCCCAGCAGGCGAAAATCCTGTTTGATGGTGGTTAACGGCGGGATATAACACGAGCTGTCTTCGGTATCGTCGTATCCCACTACCGAGATATCCGCACCAACGCGCAGCCCGGACTCGGTAATAGCGCGCATTGCGCCCAGCGCCATCTGATCGTTGGCAACCAGCATCGCAGTGGGAACGATGCCCTCATTCAGCATTTGCATAGTTTGTTGAAAACCGGACATGGCACTCCAGTCGCCTTCCCGTTCCGCTATCGGATGAATTTGATTGCGTGTGAGATATTTATGCCAGTCCGCCAGACGCAGACGCGCCGAGACAGAACTTAATGGACCGGCTAACAACGCGATTTGCTGGTGACCCAATGCGATCAGATGCTCCACGCCCAGTCGCGTACCGTCTTCATGGGAAAAAATAATACTGTTGATGGGAGTCTGGTCAGAGACATCAAGAAATAGGGCCGGAACATTAGCGCAGGCAGCTTCCACAGCAATGGCATCCTCGTCATCCAGCGGATAGTTAATGATCAGACCACTGACGCGTTGCGCGAGAAGGTTATGTACCGCCGCTTTACAGGCTTCGACGCTGCTTCGTTCTACCATCGACACCACCACGCTGGCACCCAGTTGATCGGCGCGAGATTTAATCGCCGCGACAATTTGCGACGGCGCGTGCAGGGCCAGACTGGAGGTAGCAACGCCAATCAGCAACGACTGTTTGCCCGCCAGTTGTTGTGCCACGCGGTTGGGAATGTAGTTCAGCTGCGCCATCGCCGCTTCCACCTTTTCCCGCGTTTTCGCAGAGACGTGGCTGGCCTGGTTCACCACGCGGGAAACGGTCTGATAAGAGACACCGGCATACTCTGCGACATCGTATAGCGTTACTGGTTTCACATTTACCACCCTGAATTGACTCTCTTCGGGTGCTATCATGCCATACCACGAAATGTTTTGCGCCATTCGGAGGGGGCACGCCGAAGTGAGATTCAAAATGCCGACGTCAGTTCACAGGTGGGTAATGATACCAACGTGTTGATTTCGTATTTTCACTGACACCAGGATCATCCTGATGTTACAAGGATTGAATGACTACAGATTAAAATAGTCATCAACAGGTTGACAGCATTACCGACTGACCTTATCCATAGCGGTAACCTGACCGTTAACGAAATTAACCGCTCAGCCGGATTTCTCATCAACAGTTTTGATTTGCCGGGCATTGGTATATTCATGGGCATCAGCGCCCGCTTTCTGCGTATTTTTCGATTTGCACTGCCGGGGGCACTGGCGGGTATCGCGTTCCGCACACTTTTACATTTATTTATCTGGTGACTGACCTTTTTAAGGAGACAGAATGAAAGCCGTTGGTTTCTGGCAACCCGGGGAAAGTACATCCGTTATTGAAGATTTGTCGCTTCCCCACCCATCCATGCCCAAGGGGCGTGATCTTTTGATCAGAGTCAGGGCGGTCGCGGTTAACCCACGGGACCTGAAAAGCCGGCGAAACATCAGTCCCTCTGCAGGCAATCCGGTAGTTATGGGATACGACGCTTCCGGTGTTGTTGAAGCAACCGGACCAGATGTGACGCTGTTCAGGCCAGGTGACCACGTTTTCTATGCCGGTGTGCTCGATCGCCAGGGAGCCAACGCAGAGTTTCAGCTGGTTGACGAACGCATTACGGGGATAAAGCCGGCAGCACTAAGTTTTGAAGCTGCAGCGTCGGTTCCTCTGACCGGTCTGACAGCCTGGGAAATGTTATTTGATCGTCTGCAGTTGTCAGTGAACGGAGATGCTGATCAGACCCTGTTGATGCTTGGCGGTGCGGGCGGAGTCCCTTGTATGGCTATACAGCTTGCCCGCACTCTGAGTCGGGTGAACATCATCGGGACTGCCTCCCGGCAGGAGAGTGTCAGAGCGGTTCGCGGGTTTGGTGCGCATTATGTCCTGGATCATTCATGTGCGCTTGCGCCACAGGTTGCCAGCCTTGCTGGACTCCCTCCCATTACCCGGATTTTCTCAACGTACACCACGCCATCTGCCTGGGAAAATATGGCCGAAATTATTGCCCCACAAGGCCGTATCGGACTCATCGACGACCCTGAACCACTGGATCTGCGTTTGATCAAATTTAAGAGCGTTTCTGTTCACTGGGAGGCAATGTTTACCCGCCCCATGCATGCTACTGCGGACATGTCTAAACAGCATGATATTCTTAACAAACTCTCATGCATGCTGGATTCCGGTAAGCTCAAACCTCCGTTGCTGGCAGAGTATGGCAGGCTGAATGCTAAAGCACTTCGCCGGGCTCATGAGGACATGGAAAATAAAAATGTGAACGGGAAAATTGTTTTTTCAGGGTTCTGATGAACAGGCCTGTCAGAGTAAAAAAAGATTCGGGTTCAGCACAATGCTGAATTCTGTCTGGCTATAGAGTAAGAATCGTACCGGAATTGAGCATTTACCCTCAGTACCTGCGGATGAAAAAGCAGTCTGCCCTGACATACTGAATAATCCCTTCTCATAAGATGCCTCTCTTTTGCTGTTTAAAGAGCTGAGCAGTCCGGGCGGAGACTGACCTCGTTCCGCTTTCCAAGCGACCCCCTTGTTGAAAGTGCGACAAAAGAGATAGGGCGAATGACTATACTTCGCTCATAGCTGCCCGTCATGCCAGCTCAAAAAACAGGCTTAACGTAGGATATTTTCCGTTTTCCAAGCGGCCCCCATATTGAATGGCTGACGGTACTGGATTTCGATGAGATAAAAATAGACCGTATTTTTATTGCCAATATTGATGACCCGGTGAAGCGAGCGCTACTTGTTTCTGTGGTGAAAGGGTTACGTGGTACTGGCAAACCACTGGTGTTTGAAGGGGTGGAAACGCCAGGACAGTTTGAATTCGTCCGTTCTCTTGGCCCCGGTTACCTAGTTCAGGGCTGGTATACCGGAAAACCCGAAACAATATCTGCGATGAATATTCAGGGTTAAAACGATACGGGGCCCGGCCCGTATCGGCAACCCGACCCGTCAGCGTATCGCTTTCTGTCTGAAGCCGGTTCAGGTCGGCTTCTATCTGCGCGATGCGGCGGGAGATTTATTCAGAACGACTGCCGAAGTTCATCCGGCGAAGCTTATCCAGCTGCGCCTGCAGATGGTCTATTTCGCGCTCCCGGTCGGCCTGCTTTTCCAGCAGGGCGCGGTTCAGCGCTTCCTGTTCGGAAAGGCGCTGTTTCAGCAGAAGGATGTCGTCAGGGGGAGGTGTTGTTCATAAGCCCGCATTTTACCAGGCTTATTCAACGACAACCAGGATAAAGAGGCCTACAACATGGTCAGGGACGTAAGCAGTCTTTTAGGCTGCCGCCAGTCGATGCCTTCCAGAAGCATTGCCAGCTGCGCCGGGGTCAGGAACACTTTGCCATCGCG
>NZ_GL882787.1:16462-24836 GCF_000195655.1 Klebsiella sp. MS 92-3 | reverse complement strand
GGGCGGCCCCCAGCATGCCGCTGGCGCCGCCGCTACGATGGCTCGGAGCCGAGGCGACGATGGTATGGTTGTTCGGCGACTGAAACAGCCCGAAGCCGGCGCCGCACAGCGCCATGCGCCAGATGATATCCAGATCGGAGGGCGACGAGGGCAGCAGCGCCAGGCCGAACAGGCCGCAGGCCATAATCAGCAGGCCGACAGCCCCCAGCAGCCCGGCATGACATTTCTCGATCAAATAGCCGGCCAGCGGCGCCATCACCATGGTCGCTAACGGCCACGGCGTTAGCAGCAGACCAGTCTCCACTTCGCTGCGCCCCATCATCGACTGCAGAAAAAAGGGCAGGGAGACCATCGCCAGCATCTGCGCGCAGAAGGAGCAGATGGAAGTGCAGATAGAGAGAGAGAAGAGTGGGATACGCAGCAGGTCGACCGGCAGCAGGGGGACGGGCATCGTGAGCTGGCGGCGAACGAAGAAGAACCCCACCACCAGCATAGCGGCGACCTCCGCCAGCACCAGCTGAGTGGACTGCCCCTGGGCGAAACCGCTCAGGGCGGTGATCAGCAGCCCGAAGGTAAGGGCATTCATAATGGCGCTCGGCAGATCGAAGCGGATGATTTTGCTGCGCGCGCTGTTGGGCGGCAGAAAGCGCATGGCCAGAATAAAGGCGACGATGCCGAGAGGCACGTTTATTAAAAACAGCCATTGCCATGAGGCGAGGGAGAGGATCGCTGCGGCGATAGTCGGGCCGGCCGCCGAAGAGACGGCAACGACAAAAGAGTTAATGCCCATGCCGCGACCAAGAAAGCGCTGCGGATAAATCAGACGGATCAGCGCGGTGTTGACGCTCATCAGCGCGGCGCCGCCCAATCCCTGCGCGACGCGGGCGAAGGTTAGCATTTCGAGGCTACGCGACAGCGCGCAGGCCAGCGAGGTAAAGATAAACACCACCAGGCCTATCTTATAGATACGCCGATAGCCGACCATGTCGCCGAGGAAGGAGAGCGGCAGCAGGGCGATGACAATGGCGATTTGGTAGGCGTTAACGATCCAGATTGAAGCCGCCGGTGAGGCGTTGAGATCGCTGGCGATAGTCGGCAGCGCGACGTTGGCGATAGCCCCGTCAAGCACGGCCATGGTCAGCCCAAGCACGATGGTCAGAATGGCGCCATAGCGTTGCGGCAACGGCACGCCATCAGAAGAATTTTTATCCATGGTGAATATGAGTCTTAAATGAAACGGTTTTTTGAATGATGAGTTTAGCATTGATTAATTCGCAGTATGTCGCAGATTTGTAACGAAGTGGCAGAAGAATGATTGCGGCTCAGAGGCGGCGAATTTATAATAAAAACCGGTTCTAATTTTTATAAAACAGTTACGACGAGGTGATAAATGGCAGGTGCAGATTTGGATAAACAGCCAGATTCTGTCTCTTCGGTATTGAAGGTTTTCGGCATCCTACAGGCGCTGGGTGAAGAGCGTGAAATTGGCATTACCGAACTGTCCCAGCGCGTCATGATGTCGAAAAGCACCGTTTATCGCTTTTTACAGACCATGAAATCACTGGGCTATGTGGCACAGGAAGGAGAGTCTGAGAAATACTCTCTCACCCTCAAGCTGTTCGAACTGGGCGCGCGCGCGCTGCAGAACGTCGACCTGGTGCGCAGCGCCGATATTCAGATGCGCGAACTTTCGCGACTGACGAAAGAGACCATCCATCTTGGGGCGCTGGATGAAGACAGTATCGTCTACATCCATAAAATTGACTCGATGTATAACCTGCGGATGTACTCGCGTATTGGCCGCCGCAACCCGCTGTACAGTACCGCGATTGGCAAGGTGCTGCTGGCATGGCGCGATCGCAGCGAAGTGGAGCAGATCCTCGACGGCGTGGAGTATAAGCGCAGCACCGAGCGGACCATTACCAGCACCGAGGAGTTGCTAAAAGTGCTGGATGGCGTTCGCGAGCAGGGCTATGGCGAGGATAATGAGGAACAGGAAGAGGGGCTGCGCTGCATTGGCGTGCCGGTGTTTGACCGTTTCGGCGTGGTCATCGCCGGGCTGAGCATCTCATTCCCAACGCTACGTTTCTCTGAAGAACGCTTGCATGAATACGTGGCGATGCTCCACCAGGCGGCGCGTAAGATTTCTGAACAAATGGGATACAACGACTATCCGTTCTGAGGCGGCGGATAACGGGGTTGGCGACCGCGGCGCTACGTCGCGATCGCCGGTTCGATGTTAGCCGTTATCAACCACGGTTGTGCTTTTACGCAGCAGAGGGCAACTGCTGACGCCGATCACTCCGCTGTCGGAATGAACATAAAGTGCGGTGCTGACTCCGCGGGCGGTGAGATATTGGCACTTAAGACCCAGACCGCCGACGTTTTCCTCACTGTGGAATAACACCCCATAACCGCTCAATAATACGCCAATCCATAAGATAGCCACCAAGATAATAGTACGAATGATTAATCGCATTGATGCCTCATTATTTGTATGATCCCTGGCTTGATTTTGACACGAACACGTTTTGAAACAAGTCGATGATTCCTAAACTTACCTTTCGTAATACAGTTAGCCGCGGTTTAAGAAGGCCGTGCTATCCTGGCGACATTGCGTACTGATGCGGAGAGTGGAGTGAAAAAATTACGGTGGGTTTTACTGATAGTCATCATAGCAGGCTGCCTGTTGCTGTGGACTCAGATGCTTAACGTAATGTGCGACCAGGATGTTCAGTTTTTCAGCGGCATTTGCACTATTAATAAATTTATTCCGTGGTAAGACATTTTTCTGCCGACTGATTTCCTTCTGCGCCGCGGGTGGTAGAATGAACGCCTTCTCTTTGAGGTGGTGAAATGAGTGAGTTACTAAATCCTGGGATTTTAAATCTGGCATCGCTGGCTGTGTCCGTGGCGCTGCTGCTTGTCGGTCTGTTGTTATGGTTCTTCGTCAACCGCGCCAGTTCGCGGGCCAATGAGCAGATAGAGCTGCTGCAAGCGCTGCTGGATCAGCAAAAGCGGCAGAATGCGCTGTTACGTCGCCTGTGCGAAGCTAATGCGCCAGAGAAAGAGGATGTGGCTGAGCCGACCGTCGCCGGCAAGGCGAAAGGGGAGGATGAGTTTATCCGCCTGGTAGCTGAACGTTAAGGCGCCCGACAGGTGTGCATCATAAGATGCGCACCTGCATGATAGCGGGCGGTAATATCTTATTCTTATTCCATTATTCCTTTCTTAGTGCAATATCCTCTTTATTACACGCTGTAAATAAAGTCATTCTCGCCGCGTTTATTGTTGGGTAACGTGACACTGTCATCTTTTTTTCATTATTAAGGTGCAGAATTAGCACTATTTTTAGCGTGACGACTAACAGGTTTTATTATCACTACACTGGCACGGCTTAGCGATTTTTAGCCTGGAGTTATAACGAATTATGCGCATCAATATTCACCGTTGCCCACCAGACGCTTACATTACAGCAGTTCGTGTACGGACATACCTGGACGAAGCGAAGTTGTTGAGCTATGGTAAAAAAGTTGCAGTAATGAGGCAACGAATGGGCGATATTGGCTGATGCTGTAGCGCCTTGCCAGGGGCGGCAAAGACGCATAAATGTGCAGGCGATCAAATGATTACCTTATAATTTGTGCGAACGATCGAGACACGTTTAAAAATGGCTTGCCATTATTTACGTAGTGTGTGATAACACGTTTCGGGTTAAACGAGGTACAGTTCTGTTTATGTGTGGCATTTTCAGTAAAGAAGTCCTGAGTAAACACGTTGTCGTTGAATACCGCTTCTCTGCCGAACCTTAAATTAGTGCCTCATGCAGTTATGTGTCAGTTTTATCTAGGTAAACGCCAGCAGGCGAAGAAAACAGTCTAAGGAATTTTGCAAATGGCAAAGATTAAAGGTCAAGTTAAGTGGTTCAACGAGTCTAAAGGTTTTGGTTTCATTACTCCGGCTGATGGCAGCAAAGACGTGTTCGTACACTTCTCCGCTATCCAGGGTAACGGCTTCAAAACTCTGGCTGAAGGCCAGAACGTTGAGTTCGAAATTCAGGACGGCCAGAAAGGTCCGGCTGCAGTTAACGTAACTGCTATCTGATACAAGACCACTCTTCTTGTATAAAAGCCTCGCCTGCGCGGGGCTTTTGCATTTTTATTGCAAAGCATGTCATTTTTCCCCCTCCCGTCGCGTCTTGTTGCAAATACTCATCTTTATTAGCATTGTGTAGCAGTCTGTTTTGCTAATTTTCTGTTAAATCAGTTGGTTGCAAAACAATGCCGGAGCTATGGTGCTAAAGAAAAAAACGAAGTCCGCCGCCAGTTTCACCCCGATTCGCTTCGGGTTACTGTGTGTGGCCATTCTCGGTTGTCTGGGGCTGCTGCTGGTCCGCGTGGGCTGGCTACAAATTATCTCCCCCGATAACCTGGTAAAACAAGAAGATATGCGCTCCCTGCGCGAAGAACCCGTAGCGGTTGAGCGGGGGATGATCAGCGACCGGGAAGGACGGCCGCTGGCGGTGAGCGTTCCGGTCAGTGCTATCTGGATCGACCCGCAGACCACTATGGAGAAGGGCGGTGTGGGCTATGGGCCCCGCTGGCAGGCGATGGCCGAAGCGCTGCACCTCAACCTCGGAGAGCTGGCTCAGCGGGTACAGAGTCATCCCCACGCTCGCTTTCTCTATCTGGCGCGTCAGATCAATCCCGAGCAGGCAGAGTGGATTGATAAACTGCATCTGCCGGGCGTCTACCTGCGCGATGAATCGCGACGGTTCTACCCGGCGGGCCATGTGGCTGCCAATCTGCTGGGCTTTACCAATGTTGATAATCAGGGCATCGAAGGGGTGGAGAAAAGCTTTAACGCCCAGTTGACCGGTAAACCCGGGCGACGTCTGGTGCGTAAAGATAAACATGGCAATGTCATTGAGAACATTACCGAAGTGCCGCCGGTTCCGGCGCATAATCTGCAGCTGAGTATTGATGAACGCCTGCAGACGGTGACGGAAGACGCCCTCGACAACGCCGTCCGCTGGAACAAAGCAGAGTCCGGGGCGGCGGTATTGATCAAAATTGATACCGGCGAGATCCTGGCGATGGCCAGCTATCCGGACTTCAATCCGAACAATCGCGATAGCGCGACGCTGGATGATTTTCGCAACCGGGCCATCAGCGACACCTTCGAGCCCGGGTCGACGGTCAAACCGCTGGTGATCATGACTGCGCTACAGCAGGGGATTGTCCAGCCAGACAGCGTGGTGGATACCCATCCGTTCGTCCTCGATGGCCATCGTATTCGCGATGTGGGCTATTATCCGGAGCTGAGCCTGACCGGGATCCTGCAGAAATCCAGCGATACCGGCGTGTCCCACCTCTCGCTCGCCATGCCGGTGCAGCATCTGATCGATACCTATAAAGCTTTCGGCTTTGGCGAACCGACGGGGCTGGGGTTGACCGGCGAAAGCGCCGGGCTGATGCCGCATCGCCGCTACTGGGGGCAACTGGATCGCGCCACCTTCGCCTTCGGCTATGGTTTGATGGTCACCCCGCTCCAGCTCGCCCACGTCTACGCCACCATCGGCGGCTTCGGCATTGCGCGACCACTGTCGATTACCCGCATCGATCCGCCGGTGATGGGCACGCGGGTGATGCCGGAGAGTATTGTGCATAGCGTGGAACATATGATGGAGAGCGTGGCGCTCCCGGGCGGGGGCGGTACCAAAGCGGCGGTACGCGACTACCGGGTGGCGGTAAAAACCGGCACGGCGAAGAAAATCGGCCCGGACGGCAAATATATCGATAAGTATGTGGCCTATACCGCCGGCGTAGCGCCCGCCAGTCGACCACAGTTCGCGCTGGTGGTGGTGATGAACGATCCGAGCAATGGTTCCTATTACGGCGGCGCTGTGTCCGCGCCGGTCTTCAGCCAGATCATGGGCGATGTCCTGCGGCTGGAGAACGTCATGCCGGACGGCATGCCGCAAGGGGCGGAGAATCTGATCGTAATGCACGATAGCCACCCACAGGGGCCGGCGCTGTAACAGTGGTCTGCAGGGGCGAATAGCGCTACACTTTCGCCCTTTCAGCAACACCGGAGCCGTCATGTCATACAGTTGCCCCCTTTGTCACGCGCCGCTCAGCCGTAGCGACAACCACTATTCCTGCCCGCAGCGGCACCAGTTCGATCTGGCGAAAGAGGGGTACGTCAATCTGCTACCGGTGCAGTTCAAGCGGTCGCGCGATCCCGGCGATAGCGCCGAAATGATGCAGGCCCGGCGGGCGTTCCTCGACGCCGGACATTATCAGCCGCTACGGGATGCTATCGCTGAGCGGCTGCGACATTACGCCCCTACGGATTTACTGGATATCGGCTGTGGCGAGGGGTATTACACCCACGCGTTTGCCGCCATCGCCAGCCGCAGCTGGGGGCTGGACGTGTCGAAGCCGGCGATCCGCGCGGCGGCAAAACGCTACCCGCAGGTGAATTTTTGCGTGGCCTCCAGCCAGCGCCTGCCATTTTCCGACGCTAGCTTCGACGCGGTAGTGCGCATTTACGCGCCCTGCAACGCCGAAGAGCTGGCGCGGGTGGTGCGGCCTGGCGGGTGGGTGATCACCGCCACGCCGGGTCCCCGTCACCTACTGGAGCTGAAAGGGCTGATTTACGATGAAGTTCGCCTGCATGAGCTGAAGACGGAAGCGATGCCGGGGTTCCGCCTGGAGGCTCAGCAGCAGCTGGCTTATCCGATGATCCTGACGGGAAGTGAAGCGCAGGCCCTGCTGCAGATGACGCCGTTCGCATGGCGGGCTAAAGCCGAAGTGCACGCCGCGCTGCGTCAGCAGCCGACCTTTGGTTGCCAGACCGATTTTATGATCCACTGCTGGCAGCGCGAAGCGTAAAGCTTAACCGGCGAAATGGCTCCAGAGGATTTCGCTGCCGATGCCAATCAGCACGATACCGCCGAGAATTTCGGCTCGTTTGCCCAGCAGCGGGCCGATAAAGCGACCGACCATCATCCCCAGCGTCGACATGATAAAGGTGGCGCAGCCGATCGCCAGCGCGGTGGTCACAATGCTGACCTGCAGGAAGGCCAGACCGACGCCGACGGCCATCGCGTCAAGGCTGGTGGCGAAGGCGGTGGTGACCAGAAGCCAGAAACCATGTCGGTGAGGCGCCTCGCACGCCTCGTCGCTGTCGTCGCGAAAACCTTCGACGATCATTCGCCCGCCGAGAAACACCAGTAAAATAAAGGCAATCCAGTGATTCCACTCGAGGATAAACTGGCTGGCCAGCATGCCAAGCCCCCAGCCGACCAGCGGCGTCAGGGTTTCAATGGCGCCAAAAATCAGCCCGGTGCGTACTGCCTCTGAAAATTTGGGTTTATGCAGGGTGGCGCCTTTGCCGATGGAGGCTGCGAAGGCGTCCATGGACATGCCGAAAGCGAGAAGAATGGTAGCGGATAAATTCATGTGCGTGTCCTGACCGGGGATAATCCATATGACACATCGCTGCCCCCAGTAAACATACGCGGAGCCGCTCAATGGCTGAGCAATACGTACAGCAGTGATGTATCTATGGTCTCGCCTGATTGAATCTCTTCAACCCGTACGTGCCACGTTTTGCAACGAGTATGTTGACACGTACATTTCCTGGCGGGCAGGAAATCGGCTACTCCCCAACGACGGGCGCAACCTTAACATATTTTTAGAATATAAAACAATAACAGAAGAGGGCTATTTTAATAACCAAATGATAACGATTTTCATTTAAATTTATAAGTGAAAAAATAGTTAATAAAAAAGATAAGGTTAGGCGGGAAATATAGCCGTGGCTATAATATTTCTCCGCTGCTAACGGGAATAATATAGCGCCGGCTATATTTTTAAGTCATTGAGTTGTAATGAGAAGTTTGTATATCTTCTCCAGATCGTCGATATTTCGTACGCGTATCAGCAGCCGCCGTTGCTCTAATTGCATCACCAGCACACCGTCCTCGGATAAATTCATCTCTTTAATCCGCTGATATTCTATCCACACGTTGGCGAAGAAAAAGCCGCGCGGTTTAAAAATGATTTTCGGCGTACGGATCCAGAATAAATAGAGCCCCATCAGCGCCAGCGCAGATAATAGCCAGGTGGTGATCGCCGTGCCGTGCTGGGTGATGTTGTTATAGATCAGAATGGCGGTGAGGCCGACAAAGATCATGCCGTCAACGCGACTGCGGCGAAGCAGGGGGATGGCCAGCAGTACCGGGCCGTTTCGCCTCGGCATAATAAACTGGTCATATATCGCGTAGGCCAGTAGCGCAAGGATAAACAGGATGATCACCAGGTCCGTGAAGGTCATTGCTTTGCGTTTCTCCTGATAAAAAAAAAAC
>NZ_GL882787.1:11582-16344 GCF_000195655.1 Klebsiella sp. MS 92-3 | reverse complement strand
AAGCCGGGGGCAAGCCCCCGGCGTACAGCCTGGAAATTACAGACCCAGCAGGCCGACCGCGTAGCCGGCGATACCGATGACGAAGAAGCCAACGATGATCCACAGCGGGTTAACTTTCTTACGCAGCAGCCACATACAGGCGAAGGTCAACAGCAGCGGCACCAGACCAGGCATCAGCTGATCAAGGATAGTCTGCACCGTGGTGACGTGAACCTGTCCGTCAGAGCCGGTGATTTTTGACACCACCATCGGAATGTTCACATGCGTCCACTTGTTAACCAGCGCCCCCATGACAAACAGGCCGAGGATTGACGCCCCCTCAGTCAGTTTCTGCAGGAAGCCGCCGCCCATATCTTTAACGATATCCACGCCTTTGCGATAACCATAGGCGACACCGTAGTAACGGGTCAGCAGACGCACCGCGTTGAACAGGATAAAGAACAGCAGAGGACCGAGCAGGCTACCGCTCATCGCGATCCCGGCGCCTAAGGCTGCAAACACCGGACGCACGGTACCCCAGAAGATCGGGTCGCCAACGCCGGCCAGCGGTCCCATCAGACCGACTTTGATGCCGTTGATAGCGCCATCGTCAATCTCTGCGCCATTGGCGCGCTGCTCTTCCATCGCCAGCGTTACGCCCAGTACCGGAGCGGCAACGTAAGGGTGGGTGTTGAAAAACTCAAGGTGACGCTTAATCGCCTGCTTACGCGCATCGTTGTTCTCCGGGTACAGACGACGAATCGCCGGAACCATAGAGAAGCAGAACCCCAGCGCCTGCATACGTTCGAAGTTCCATGAACCCTGGAACAGGTTAGAACGAATGAACACGCCACGAATATCACTCTGTGTGAGTTTTTTCTCGGTGGTATTTTTAGTCATATCAACCATTTCGCTCACCTGTTAGTCCAGTTCGTTATCGAGATCGTTGTTACCAGCCGCCTGAGCCGGCGCACCGGCGACGCGGTTATATTTCGGGCTCAGCTGGATGTAGAGGATTGCCATGACCGCACCAATCACACCCAGGGCCACCAGGTTGAAGTTGGTGAAGGCGGCGGTGACGAAGCCGAGGTAGAAGAACGGCATCAGATAGCCTGCGCGCATCATGTTGATGACCATTGCATAACCGACAACCACGATCATACCGCCGGCGATGTTCAGACCGCTGGTGACCACTTCCGGGATAGCATTCAGCAGGCCCTGAACTTCGCTGGTGCCGACGGAAATCGCCACGATAACGGCCGGGATAGCGATACGCATCGCCTGCAGGAACAGGGACGAGACGTGCAGCCACGACAGGGCGGTCAGGTTGCCATTCTCCGCCGCTTTATCCGCCGCGTGCTGGAAGGCCACGGTGATGGTGCGCACGATGATGGTCAGCACCTGGCCTGCCGCCGCCAGCGGGATAGCCAGCGCGATACCGGCGCCGATGCTCTGATGGCCGGCAATAACCAGGACGGTGGAAATAATGGACGCCAGCGCGGCATCAGGGGCTACCGCCGCACCGATATTCATCCAGCCCAGGGCTATCATCTCCAGCGTACCGCCGATGATAATACCGGTTTTCATATCGCCGAGAACGGCGCCGATCAGCGTACAGGCGATCAGAGGACGGTGGAACTGAAATTCATCAAGTACCGACTCCATACCCGCAATACACGCGACGATGAACACCAGCACAATCTGAAGAAGGGTAATCTCCATTGTACTTCTCCTGTTGATTAAGTCTTAAAGTGAAAACTGGGGCGCGATCCGCCGGGTTATTTATCAACCTTAGCGATCAGATCCATCATTTTCAGTTTCGGGTCGGTGGACACTTTACGTGCCTCCAGCTCGATACCGCGGGCGTTCAGCTTTTTAAACGCCTCAATATCTTTGGCATCGACTGAAATCGCGTTGTTAACCTGGGTTTTACCCTGGCGGAACGCCATACCGCCGATGTTGACGCTGGTGATTTTCACGCCGCCCTCGACGATACGTTCAACGTCGGTCGGGTTAGTAAACAGCAGCATAACGCGCTGTCCGGCATACTTGGGGTTGTTGTAGACGCGGATCATTTTGGCCACATCCACCACGTGAGCGGTGACGCCCGGCGGCGCAACCTGGGTCAGCAGAGTTTTACGCACGGTATCCGCGGCCACTTCATCACTGACAACGATGATGCGGGTAACGTTGGTCTCTTTGGTCCAGCGGGTGGCGACCTGACCATGGATCAGACGGTCGTCTATACGCGCAAGGCCAATTACCATGTAGTCGTCCGGGCCCATGGGTTTGGCCGGTGCGGCGGCTTTTGGCGCTGCGACAGGCGCGGGCGCAGGGGCCGCTTTTTCCACCGGTTTGGCTTTAAGCGCTTTCACGCCTTCGCTGCCGGTTTCAACCGCTAAGGCGACCAGTTCATCAAAGGAAGGATCGTCGTCGCGGGCCATGAAGGTTTCCACCAGCATCGGGATATTGACGCCGGCGATAACTTCGTAATGCTCTTTATCGACGACAATGCGGCTCGCAGCGTTGAAAGGGCTGCCTCCCCATGTATCGACGAGAAACAGCACGCCTTTACTGGTATCCAGTTTTGCCAACTGGGTGTTGTATTTCTCGATCAACGTTTCGGCATTTTCACCCGGAACGAAATCGATCCAGCCAACGTTTTCCTGCTCGCCCAACAGCATTTCTGCTGTTTTCAGCAGCTGTTCTGCAGCCCAACCATGTGTGCCTATTACAATAGCAATCGTCACTTGCTACCTCCTTTATTATCGTGAATGCATCATCTGCTTTGATACATCCTGAATCACTCTTGAGGACAAAATCGATTCAGTTAGGGTGTAAGATAGAAAATAGTTACTACCGCGAATTATTTTAGACAGTGAAAAAATAATTAATGTGATGAAGATCCGTTAATCACGTATCGTCTGCGAATAATTTTGCAGCGCAAAAAATAGCCTTAGTTATTGCAAATTCAGGTAAATTATTTCCAATTTCGATCTATATTTTGCTATGTTTAACTTCCGTTTAATTACTCAGGAGTATAGGGCATAGCCCGCAGTATGGACCGTCATCGACGTCTTTTCACTTTCTGGCATCTGATTGCCACCTCTACGTATCCCGCATTTCTTTCAGCACCTGGTGTCGCGCCCCTGCATGGCATGGCGATGACTGACCTTGCCGCAAACCGGAGTCGTACATGGAATTGTTAATGGATCCCTCAATCTGGGCCGGCCTGTTGACGCTTATCGTTCTGGAAATTGTGCTCGGTATCGACAACCTGGTGTTTATTGCCATCCTGGCGGACAAACTGCCGCCGAAGCAGCGCGATAAAGCGCGTCTGATCGGCCTGTCACTGGCGCTGGTTATGCGCCTGGGACTGCTGTCGGTCATCTCCTGGATGGTGACGCTGACGAAACCACTGATTACCATCGCCGATTTCTCCTTTTCCGGGCGCGATCTCATCATGCTGCTCGGCGGGATCTTCTTGTTGTTTAAGGCGACAACCGAGCTGCATGAACGGCTGGAAAACCGCCAGCACGATGCCGGTCACGGTAAAGGCTATGCCAGTTTCTGGGTAGTAGTATTGCAGATAGTGGTGCTGGATGCCGTCTTCTCCCTGGACGCCGTGATCACGGCGGTCGGGATGGTTAACCATCTGCCGGTGATGATGGCGGCGGTGGTGATCGCGATGATCTTGATGCTGCTGGCCTCCAAGCCGTTGACGCGCTTTGTCAACCAGCACCCGACGGTGGTCGTGCTCTGTCTGAGCTTCCTGTTGATGATTGGCCTTAGCCTGGTGGCGGAAGGGTTTGGCTTCCATATTCCGAAAGGGTATCTGTACGCGGCGATCGGTTTCTCGATCATTATCGAGTTCTTTAACCAGGTGGCGCGCCGTAACTTTGTTCGCCACCAGTCGACGCTGCCGCTGCGCGCTCGGACCGCGGATGCCATCCTGCGCCTGATGGGCGGCCGCAAACAGGCCTCCGTCAGCCATGACGCAGACAGTCCAGCCGCGGTGCCCGTTCCCGAGGGCGCCTTTGCGGAAGAAGAGCGCTACATGATTAACGGCGTGCTGACCCTGGCCCAGCGTTCCCTGCGCAGCATCATGACCCCGCGCGGAGAAATCAGCTGGGTCGACGCTGAGCAGAGTGAAGATGAAATTCGTCGTCAGCTGCTGTCGTCGCCGCACAGCCTCTTCCCGGTCTGCCGCGGAGAGCTGGATGAAATCATTGGTATCGTGCGGGCGAAAGAGATGCTGGTGGCCCTGGAGTCGGGGGAAAACGTCGCGGCGCTGGCTTCTGCCTCCCCGGCAATTGTCGTTCCGGAAACGCTGGACCCGATCAATCTGCTCGGGGTCCTGCGTCGGGCGCGCGGCAGCTTCGTCATCGTAACTAATGAATTTGGCGTGGTGCAGGGGCTGGTCACGCCGCTGGACGTCCTTGAAGCCATCGCCGGTGAATTCCCGGACGCTGATGAGACGCCAGAGATTGTCATCGATGGCGATGGCTGGCTTATTAAGGGGTCGACCGACCTGCATGCGCTGCAGCAGGCGCTGGGGCTGGATCCACTGTTCAATGACGATGAGGATATTGCCACCGTTGCCGGGCTGGTGATCTCCGCCAATGGTCATATCCCGCGCATTGGCGACGTCGTGTCGCTTCCGCCGCTGCATTTTACCGTAGTGGAAGCGAATGATTACCGGGTCGATCTGGTGCGCGCGGTGGTCACTCGTCCGCCGAGCGACGAAGAAGAGTAATCGCCAGGCTCGCCGGCCGCTGCGGCC
>NZ_GL882787.1:8663-11521 GCF_000195655.1 Klebsiella sp. MS 92-3 | reverse complement strand
CCCCCCCCCCCCCCCCCGCCGGCGCGGGGGAGTTATTCTGTCGTCTCGCTCTCACCCTCACTCTCACTCTCCTCCCTGCTGGCCAGCCACGCCGGGAACGCCTCCACCGGCATCGGCCGCGCATAATAAAACCCCTGCAGCACATCGACGCCGTGGCTACGCAGGTAGTTTTCCTGCTCCAGCGTCTCCACCCCTTCGGCAACGGTAACAATATGCAGGCGGTTGGCGAGGGCGATAATAATATCTGTCACCGTCGCGTTCACGCTATCTATGCCGACCGAGCTGGTGAACGAGCGGTCGATCTTCAGGACGTCCGGGCGCAGCTTTTCCAGCCATGAGAGCGAAGTATTGCCGGTACCAAAATCATCGATCGCCAGCTGTACGCCTTTAAAGTGCAGATGTTCGGCCATATGCTGGTCGCCATCCTGCAGGACATCGCGTTCGGTTAGCTCGACCACCAGCTGCTGCACCGGATCCACGCTGAACCAGTAATTGTGCAGGTCGCGCAGCAGGAGTCCGTTAGCGAAATGGCGCGCGGCGACATTGATCGCGATGTGAAAATGGCGGTCGCGAGGAAAAGCGTCCAGGCGGCGAGCGGTTTCGGCAATCACATAGCGGGTGAGAGGGATGATCAGATTATTGCCTTCGGCGATGGGGATAAATACCTCCGGCGAAATCGTCCCACGGCGGGGATTATTCCAGCGCAGCAGGATCTCCACCCCGCAGCAGCGGCCGCTGCGCGCATCCTGCAGCGGCTGGCACCAGAGGGCAAACTCCCGGGCCGAAATGCCAAGGCTTATTTCCCGCGAGAAACTCATTCTGCCGGCGGTGGCCAGCCAGGCGATGCCGGTCATTAGCAGGCTAAAAATCAGCGCCAGCGGCAGCTCGCCGGGCAGCTCCTCAAGCGCAATCGCCGAGGCGCCAGGGCCGTTAATATTGACAGTAAACGGAAACTCCGTAGAGCGCTGGCGATAAATCACCGTGCCCTGCGGGACATGCGCTTTTTCGAGAAGCCCATGGCGGCTGCTAAAATAACGATCGCCAACCTGCAGGCTGACGTCGCTGATCAGGGCCGATTTTTCATTAAGAATTAAGGTTCCCAGCAGCTCAATATTCACCACCAGCATCACGCCGTCCAGGCCGTTCTCCGCGGCTGGATACCATTGGATCAGTACCGGCGAGCCTTTGAGCAAGGAGCTGTCGTTCGAGAAGAGCAGCAGAGGGCGGGGCGCAGGAAGCGCGGGCTGCAGGCGATGTAAGTCTGCCTGTCGCGGGCCAAAAATACTGGAACAGTAAACGATACCTGACGTGACGAGGGCGACGGAACGAATGGTTTGCAACGAGGCCGCCATTTTGCGCAGCGTCAGATGGATATCAGGGCAGGGTTTGCCCACCAGAGGGAGCAGGGTGGCTCGCTGCGCGCTTAGCGGGCGCAAGATGTCATTGAGCGCCGCCACCCGTTGGCTGGCGGCCGTGCGAATATAATCTTCATTTACGCTGCGCTGCGAAATAAATCGGATGGCTAATGTGGCGCCCAGGGTCGCCAGGGCTACCAGCAGGCAGACAATAATGCGTTTGTGACGATAGGCCGTAATGACTTTTTGTGCAGTCTGCATGTGCGACACCCTGTCGACAGGACGAGTGGTTAAGCGTGGCTTATTTGATAGAGCAAGTGTAGTGGCAGAATATCGCCAGGTATAGAAAAAAGAAAATGCGCCGTTGAAGGCGCATCAGGGAGATTTCAGTCACCAGGGTTATCCCCCTGCGCGCTTTGCGGGCGCAGAGGGGCACGAAAAGTTTAGTCACACTGAACTTTAATCGCCAGGCCGCCGCGCGAGGTTTCGCGGTACTTGGCGTTCATGTCTTTACCGGTTTCATACATGGTCTCGATCACCTTATCGAGCGAGACGCGCGGTTCGCTGGTGCGGCGCATCGCCATTCGCGCGGCGTTGATCGCCTTGACGGAGGCGATGGCGTTACGTTCAATGCATGGCACCTGCACCTGACCGGCGACCGGATCACAGGTCAGGCCGAGGTTGTGTTCCATGCCGATCTCCGCTGCCACGCAAACCTGTTCCGGGCTGGCGCCGAGCAGTTCAGCCAGTCCCGCCGCCGCCATCGAGCAGGCGACGCCCACCTCGCCCTGACAGCCGACTTCCGCGCCGGAAATGGACGCATTCATCTTATACAGCGCGCCGATCGCCCCGCAGGCCATAAAGTAGCGAATATAGATCTCCGGGCTGACGGACTCGATAAAGTGATCGTAATAGGCGAGTACCGCCGGAACGATGCCGCAGGCGCCGTTGGTCGGCGCGGTTACCACGCGACCGCCGGCGGCGTTCTCTTCATTGACCGCCAGCGCGAACATATTGACCCAGTCAACAACGTTCATTGGATCGCTGGAGAGCTTATCGCTGGCCACCAGCAGACGACGCAGCGCCGAGGCGCGACGCGGTACGCGCAGCGGGCCAGGCAGCACGCCCTCGGTGTTCATCCCGCGGTCGATACAGGCGCGCATGGTCTGCCAGACGTTGGCGAAATAATCCTCGATCTCTTTTTTGCTGTGCAGAGCCAACTCGTTCTGCATCACCATCCCGGAGAGCGACAGGCCAGTCTCTTTGCAGTAGGCCAGCATTTCCTGCGCCGATTTAAATGGGTAGGGCACCTGCAGTTCGTTGGCGTTTTCCTTGCCGAAGTGCTCTTCGTCGACAATAAAGCCGCCGCCGATCGAGTAGTAGGTCTTGCAGTAGATCTCTTTCTCGCCGGCCCAGGCGTGAATGGTCATGCCGTTTTCGTGCAGCGGCAGGTTGTCGCTACGAAAACGCATGCCGTCATCCGCCGGGAAGTCGACCTCGTGG
>NZ_GL882787.1:7762-8585 GCF_000195655.1 Klebsiella sp. MS 92-3 | reverse complement strand
GTCACCCGCGGGGAAGTCGCCCTCGTGCTGGCCGTTGGCCAGCAGCAGACGACCGCGCGCTTCGACGTCACGGATAAAAGCCGGGATCGCGTCAATATCGACCGTATCGGGCTGATTGCCCGCCAGTCCCATGATAATGGCGATGTCCGTATGGTGGCCTTTGCCGGTTAATGACAGTGAACCGTAGACGTCAACCGCCACACGAGTCACTGCATTAAGCAATCCTTTTTCGACCAGGTCATCGACGAACTGTTTTCCGGCCTTCATCGGGCCAACAGTGTGGGAAGATGAGGGACCAATCCCCACCTTGAACATGTCGAATAGACTAATCACGATAATACTCCTGACAGGGTTACCGCGGGTGCGGTAACGATGTAATAACTGCGCATAGTGTAAGAGGGAAGCGCCCTGTCAGTTCAACTATTCACATGAATTAAACTAATGGCTAACCGCGATTTTACTAATAATGAGAGCGCCCTCTCATTATCAGTATAGCTAAGGACGTGCGCCAATTTGCAGCGCCAGCTCGCGAATGATCCCGGCGGTCATTCCCCAGACAAAATAATGCTGGTACCAGGAGAGCCAGACGCGGTGGTCGTTGCCCCGGCGGTGGATATCGAGCGGATGGTAGCGCCCAAGGCGCAGGGCTTCGGCGAGCGGCATTTCAAATACCGCGGAGACTTCGTCCTGGCTGGCGTGATAGTGCAGATCCGGGGGAATAATGCCCACCACCGGCGTCACCTGAAAGCCGGTGACGCTGTCCACCGGTGGCAGGACGCCGATCACCTCGACCCCCCCCGCCGGGGGCGCGCCCCCCCCCCCC
>NZ_GL882787.1:0-7654 GCF_000195655.1 Klebsiella sp. MS 92-3 | reverse complement strand
TCCCCCCCTCTTCCTGAGCTTCGCGCAGGGCGGCGGCGATAAGCGTCGCGTCGGTATTATCTACTGCGCCGCCGGGAAAGGCGACCTGGCCGGCGTGCTTGCGCAGCAGCGGCGAACGCTGGGTCAGCAGCAGGCCGGGCTGCGGCCGGCGCACGATCGGCACCAGCACCGCCGCCTGCCGCTGATTGAGCGCATGGCGCGAAGGCTGCGGGCGCAGAAGCTGAAAGCGGGACAGAAAATCATCCAGATTAAGGGCGCGATCCGCCATGGTCTAGTTCTCCAGTTGCTGCAGGATACGATTAACTTTATCAAAAGTTTCCTGATATTCCGCCGCTTCCTCGCTATCCGCCACAATTCCGCCGCCGGCGGAGCAGTACAGCTGTCCCTGCCATGCCGTCAGGGTGCGAATGGTGATGCTGGTATCCATATTGCCGCAATAGCTCAGGTAGCCAATGCTCCCACACCAGGCGTTGCGTCGTTGGGGCTCCAGTTCATCGATAATCTCCATCGCCCGCACTTTCGGCGCGCCGGTGATCGAGCCGCCGGGAAAGGCGGCGCGCAGCAGGTCGCTGGCGTGCAGCGTCATTGGCAGGCGGGCGGTGATGGTGCTGACCAGATGATGGACCGCCGGGAATGGCTCCACCACGAACAGCTCGGGGACCCGCACGCTGCCCGGGACGGCGACGCGGCCGATGTCGTTGCGCATCAGGTCGACAATCATTAAATTCTCGGCGCGATCTTTCGGCGAATTCGCCAGCTTCTCAGCCTGCTGCGCATCTGCCAGCGGCGAATCGAGCCGCGGCAGGGTGCCTTTTATCGGCCGCGTCTGGATCTCCCCCTGGCGCAGCTGGATAAAGCGCTCCGGCGACAGGCTTAAAATCGCCCCTTCATCGAGGCGAATAAAGGCGCTAAAGGGGGCGCGGTTGACGGCGTTCAGCTGGCGGAAGGCCTGCCATTCATCACCGACGTAGCTGGCCTGAAAACGCTGGGCGAGGTTGACCTGATAGCAGTCGCCGCTGTGCAGATAGGCCTGTACCTGGCGAAATTTTTCCCCGTACTGCTGGCGGCTCATATTTGACTGCCAGGCAGAGGTCAGGGCGAAGGTTTCACCCGGCGTCGGCGTTTGCGCCTCCAGCCACTGTAGACGCTGCTGCGGGTCGTCATAGCTGAGCAGCGATATCTGTTGGCGCTGGTGGTCGACGATAAGCGCCCAGTCATAGATCCCCACCGCCATATCCGCCAGCGCGATATCGGCCTGCGCGTGCGAAGGGAGACGCTCAAAGCGACGGCCCAGGTCGTAACCGAATAATCCCAGCGCGCCGCCGAGAAACGGCAGATCGTCATGGGGTTGCGGCGTGAACGGCTGACGATCCAACTGCTGCTGCAGGAGCTGCAGCGGATCTTCCGCTGAGACAACAACGGTTTCGCCGTCGTCGACCCACGTCTGTTCACCGCGCGTCAGCAGCGTGGCGCGCGGGGCAGCCACCAGAATATCAAAGCGGTTATGCGGATGGTCGGCAAAGCCGGAATGCAGCAGCATCGCCCAGGGCAGGGCGCTTAACGGCGCAAA
Organism: Klebsiella sp. MS 92-3; assembly: GCF_000195655.1. Taxonomy (NCBI): domain Bacteria; kingdom Pseudomonadati; phylum Pseudomonadota; class Gammaproteobacteria; order Enterobacterales; family Enterobacteriaceae; genus Klebsiella; species Klebsiella sp. MS 92-3. The sequence goes on along the minus strand of NZ_GL882787.1, from coordinate 6,084 downwards.
ATAGTGTTCGGCCGCATCCGGGCGCCAGGGCAGGGTAATAATCGCGGGGGACAACATCTTTCTCGATCCTGAACGTTGCCGCCCCTCTGGCGTAGTCGGGGACGGCGTGAAATAATTACGCCCCACAATGTAGCAGGAGTAAAAGATGTTTGCAGGTTTACCTTCGCTGAGCCACGAGCAACAGCAAAAAGCGGTCGAACGTATCCATGAGCTAATGGCTCAGGGGGTAAGCAGCGGCCAGGCGATTGCCCTGGTGGCGGAAGAGCTGCGCGCAACGCATACCGGCGAGCAGATTGTCGCGCGCTTTGAAGATGAGGATGAGGACGAGTAATTACACCGCGGCGATAATTTTGATCTCAACTTTATACTGCGGGTTCATCAGCGTCGCTTCCACCGTGCAGCGCACCGGGGCGTGACCAGCCACCACCCACGCGTCCCAGGCTTTATTCATCGCCGCAAAGTCGCTTTTATCGGCGAGGAAGATGGTGGCGTCAAGAATACGCGACTTGTCGCTGCCCTGTTTTTCCAGCACCGCGTCAATCTGCGCCAGGGTATTGGCGGTCTGCTCGAAAGCGTCGGCATCGAGATTTGCCGGCACGCCGGTGTAGTACAGGGTCTGGTTGTGGATCACCACGTCTGACCAACGGGCTTCGGCATCAATACGCGTAATTGTCATTGCTTTTTCCTCTTTAAGCATTCCATTCGGCTGCGGCAAGACTGCCATAATGTGCCGCTCGCGTCACTACCCGGACTGGCGAAACGCCGTCCTCCCTGACATAATCACTGTCCAAATAACCAGGGGGCAATGTGATCGACGATTTTGCAGCAGACGGCCAGCTAGCCAAAGCCATACCGGGATTTAAACCGCGCGAGCCGCAGCGCCAGATGGCGGTGGCGGTCAGCGAAGCGATTGAGGCCTCCCGGCCGCTGGTGGTGGAAGCGGGGACCGGAACCGGTAAAACCTACGCTTACCTGGCGCCTGCGCTGCGGGCGAAAAAAAAGGTGATTATCTCCACCGGCTCGAAAGCGCTGCAGGATCAGCTTTACAGCCGCGATCTGCCCACCGTCGCCAAAGCGCTCAAATTCACCGGGAAACTGGCGCTGCTCAAAGGGCGTTCCAACTACCTGTGTCTCGAACGTCTTGAGCAGCAGGCGCTGGCGGGCGGCGATCTGCCGGTGCAAACCCTCAGCGATGTGATCCTCCTGCGCTCCTGGTCGAATCAAACTCAGGATGGCGATATCAGCACCTGCGCCAGCGTCGCGGAAGACTCTCAGGCCTGGCCGCTGGTCACCAGCACCAACGATAACTGTCTCGGTAGCGACTGCCCACTGTATAAAGATTGCTTCGTGGTGAAGGCGCGTAAAAAAGCGATGGACGCCGACGTGGTGGTGGTCAACCATCACCTGTTTCTGGCCGATATGGTGGTCAAAGAGAGCGGCTTTGCCGAGCTGATCCCCGAGGCGGAAGTGATGATCTTCGATGAAGCCCATCAGCTGCCGGATATCGCCAGTCAGTACTTTGGCCAGTCGCTCTCCAGCCGCCAGCTGCTGGACCTGGCGAAAGACATCACCATTGCCTACCGCACCGAACTGAAAGACACTCAGCAGCTGCAAAAATGCGCCGACCGCCTGGCGCAAAGCGCGCAGGATTTCCGCCTGCAGCTGGGAGACCCGGGCTACCGCGGCAATCTGCGCGAGCTGCTGGCGGACAGCCACATTCAGCGAGCGCTGCTGCTGCTCGATGACGCGCTCGAGCTATGCTATGACGTCGCTAAACTTTCGCTGGGCCGCTCGGCGCTGCTCGACGCCGCTTTTGAGCGTGCCACCCTTTATCGCGGGCGCCTGAAGCGGTTGAAAGAGATCAACCAGCCGGGCTACAGCTACTGGTATGAGTGTACCTCGCGCCACTTTACTCTCGCGCTGACGCCGCTGACCGTGGCCGAGAAGTTTAAAGAGGTGATGGCGCAGAAGTCGGGGAGCTGGATCTTTACCTCGGCGACGCTGTCGGTGAACGACGATCTGCATCACTTTACCGCCCGGCTGGGGATCGACGAGGCGCAGACTCTGCTGCTGCCGAGTCCCTTTGACTATCAGCACCAGGCGCTGCTCTGCGTGCCGCGCAACCTACCCCTGCCGAACCAGCCCGGCGCAGCGCGACACCTGGCGGCGATGCTCAAGCCGCTGATCGAGGCCAACGATGGTCGCTGCTTTATGTTGTGCACCTCGCACGCCATGATGCGCGATCTGGCGGAGCAGTTCCGCGCCACCATGACGCTACCGGTGCTGCTGCAGGGCGAGACCAGCAAAGGCCAGCTGCTGCAGCAGTTCGTCAGCGCCGGCAACGCGCTGCTGGTGGCTACCAGCAGCTTCTGGGAGGGAGTCGATGTGCGCGGCGACGCGCTGTCGCTGGTGATTATCGATAAGCTACCGTTCACCTCGCCGGACGATCCGCTGCTAAAAGCGCGGATGGAAGATTGCCGGCTGCGCGGCGGCGATCCCTTCGATGAAGTGCAGCTCCCGGATGCGGTGATCACCCTCAAGCAGGGGGTGGGGCGTCTGATCCGCGATATCGACGACCGCGGGGTGCTGGTGATCTGCGACAACCGGTTGGTGATGCGCCCCTACGGCGCGGTGTTCCTGGCCAGTCTGCCGCCGGCGCCGCGAACCCGCGATATCCGTCGGGCGGTGCGCTTTCTCGCCGTACCGCCGGCAAGGTAATCCGCACTAAAATGTGTTAAGCTGCGCGCCATTTTGTTAATTAGCGGTTCCCAATAGACTTCGGGCGGCATGGCGGCGGGTTGGCCGTTTGCCGGAAATCAGGCTGCCTGAAGGCCTGAACTATGTAACGAGAGCGTGACCACCCATGCGAATTTTGGCTATCGATACCGCCACAGAGGCCTGCTCCGCGGCTCTGTGGAATGATGGCACCCTTAGTGCTCATTTCGAAATTTGTCCCCGCGAACATACCCAACGTATCCTGCCGCTGGTGCAGGAGGTCCTCACCGAGAGCGGCACCACGCTGAGCGAGCTGGACGCGCTGGCCTTTGGCCGCGGTCCGGGCAGCTTTACCGGCGTGCGCATCGGCATCGGTATCGCTCAGGGGCTGGCGCTGGGCGCCGAACTGCCAATGATTGGCGTTTCCACGCTGGCCACCATGGCGCAGGGCGCCTGGCGCAAAACCGGCGCCACCCGTGTGCTGGCGGCCATTGATGCGCGTATGGGCGAAGTCTACTGGGCCGAGTACCAGCGCGACGAGCAGGGCGTCTGGCATGGCGAAGAGACGGAAGCGGTGCTCAAACCGGAAGCGGTAGCCGAACGGCTGGCACAGCTTTCCGGCGAATGGGCCACCGTCGGCACCGGCTGGCAGGCGTGGCCGGATCTGGCGAAAGCGAGCGGACTGACCTTAAGCAGCGGCGAAATTGAATTGCCGGCGGCGGAGGATATGCTGCCGTTAGCCTGTTACCTGCTGTCGGCGGGGAAAACCGTGGCCGTGGAGAAAGCGGAGCCGGTTTATTTGCGAAACGAGGTGGCGTGGAAGAAACTTCCAGGCCGCGAGTGAATCTCAGTAACAAGAAGACTGAGAAAAGGAGTCGCATCATGGCGGGTCAAAAACAGGGCGTTCGCTGGCTGTTAGCCGCAGCGGTTGCCGTTGCGCTAAGCGGTTGCGTGTCAGTGCCGGATGCCATCAAAGGCACCAGCCCGACGCCGCAGCAGGATTTAGTGCGGGTGATGAACGCCCCGCAGCTGTACGTTGGCCAGGAAGCGCGCTTTGGCGGTAAGGTGGTCAATGTGCAAAACCAGCAGGGGAAAACCCGCTTAGAAATCGCCACCGTACCGCTGGACAGCGGTGCGCGGCCAGTGCTCGGCGAGCCGTCCCGCGGAAGGATTTTTGCTGACGTCAATGGCTTCCTCGATCCGGTGGATTTCCGCGGTCAACTAGTGACCGTGGTCGGACCGATCGCCGGGGTGGTTGACGGCAAGGTGGGCAGCACGCCGTATAAATTTATGCTAATGAACGCCACCGGCTACAAGCGCTGGAACGTAGTGCAGCAGGTGGTGATGCCTCCGCAACCTATCGACCCGTGGATGCTGGGTCCGCGCCCCTGGGGCTACGGCTATGGCGGCTGGGGCTGGTACAATCCCGGCCCTGCTGAGGTGAGAAACGTTGTAACCGAATGATTTTGTTGTTTATGTTAGTTCAAAGAAACAGCGGCCGGTCCGCTGTTTCTTTGTTTTCAGTCGAATAAGAAAAAAAATAGTGACGCGCTTCGCAACCTGCTCATTGCCTAATTAATAAACTGGTACGCTGAGTTAATATAATGTTAACAAAATGTATTATCCAGGGGCTGTGATGACGACGAATAACTATTTCAGAGGTGATGCAGTGAAAAAGGTTTGGCTAAACCGTTATCCCGCAGATGTTCCGGCGGAGATAAATCCTGACCGCTATCAATCCCTGGTTGAACTGTTTGAACATGCCACCACCCGTTACGCCGACCAACCGGCGTTTATCAATATGGGTGAAGTGATGACCTACCGTAAGCTGGAGGAGCGTAGTCGCGCCTTCGCCGCTTATCTTCAGGAGGGGTTGGGGTTACAGAAGGGCGATCGCGTGGCCCTGATGATGCCTAACCTGCTGCAGTATCCGGTGGCTCTGTTTGGCATCCTGCGCGCCGGGATGATCGTGGTTAACGTCAACCCCTTATATACCCCGCGCGAACTGGAGCATCAGCTCAACGACAGCGGCGCGGCGGCGATCGTCATTGTCTCCAACTTTGCCCATACCCTGGAAAAAGTGGTGGCGAAAACTCAGGTCCAGCATGTGATCCTGACGCGCATGGGCGACCAGCTTTCCACCGCCAAAGGTACGCTGGTGAACTTTGTGGTCAAGTACATTAAGCGCCTGGTGCCGAAGTACCATCTGCCGGACGCCATCTCGTTTCGCAGCGCGTTGCAGCACGGCTATCGCATGCAGTACGTCAAGCCGGAGATCGTTGCGGAAGATCTGGCGTTTCTGCAGTACACCGGGGGCACCACCGGCGTGGCCAAAGGTGCGATGCTAACCCACCGCAATATGCTGGCTAACCTCGAGCAGGTCAATGCCACCTACGGCCCGCTGCTGCATCGCGGCAAAGAGTTCGTGGTGACCGCGCTGCCGCTGTATCACATTTTCGCCCTGACCATGAACTGCCTGCTGTTTATCGAACTGGGCGGGCAAAATTTGCTGATCACCAACCCACGCGATATCCCCGGGCTGGTGAAGGAGCTGGCGAAGTATCCTTTTACCGCCATGACCGGGGTCAATACCCTGTTCAACGCCTTGCTGAACAACAAAGAGTTCCAGCAGCTTGATTTCTCCTCGCTGCATTTGTCCGCCGGCGGTGGGATGCCGGTGCAGCAGGCGGTGGCCGAGCGCTGGGTAAAACTGACCGGGCAATATCTGCTGGAGGGCTACGGCCTGACAGAGTGTTCCCCGCTGGTCAGCGTTAACCCGCACGATATTGACTACCACAGCGGCAGCATTGGCCTGCCGGTGCCCTCCACCGAAGCCAAACTGGTGGATGATGATGATAACGAAGTGGCGCCGGGTCAGCCGGGCGAGCTCTGTATTAAAGGGCCGCAGGTGATGCTGGGCTACTGGCAGCGCCCTGACGCGACGGATGAGATTATCAAAGACGGCTGGCTGCACACCGGGGATATCGCGGTGATGGATGAAGAGGGGTTCCTGCGCATCGTCGATCGCAAAAAAGATATGATCCTGGTGTCGGGTTTTAACGTCTATCCGAACGAAATCGAAGATGTGGTCATGCAGCATAGCGGGGTGCTGGAAGTGGCGGCCATCGGCGTGCCGTCCGGCAGCAGTGGCGAAGCGGTGAAGATTTTCGTAGTCAAGAAAGATGCTGCGTTAACCGAAGAGGCGCTGATTACGTTCTGCCGTCGCCATTTGACCGGATACAAGGTGCCGAAGCTGGTGGAATTCCGTGACGAACTGCCGAAATCCAACGTCGGGAAAATTTTGCGGCGAGAACTGCGTGACGAAGCGCGCGCTAAAGAGGACAATAAAGGCTAAGTAACGAATGAGGC
>NZ_GL882786.1:106927-114294 GCF_000195655.1 Klebsiella sp. MS 92-3 | reverse complement strand
TAACGTTCAGCGCGGTACGCCCCATATCGATCAGCGGTTCGACGGAGATGAGCAGGGCTACCAGGGTCACCGGCAGCCCCATCGCCGGCAGGACGATCAGCGCGGCGAAGGTCGCGCCGCCGCCCACCCCGGCGACGCCCGCCGAGCTGACGGTGACGATGCCCACGAGGGTGGCAATCCACATCGGATCCAGCGGGTTGATGCCCACGGTCGGCGCGACCATCACCGCCAACATTGCCGGATAGATACCAGCGCAGCCGTTCTGGCCGATGGTGGCGCCAAAGGAGGCGGAGAAGCTGGCAATCGACTCCGGTACGCCGAGACGACGGGTTTGCGCCTCAACGTTCAGCGGAATGGAGGCGGCGCTGGAGCGGCTGGTAAAGGCGAAGGTGATCACCGGCCAGACTTTACGGAAGTACTTCAGCGGGCTGACGCCGTTAATCGCCAGCAGCAGGCCGTGGACGACAAACATAATACCCAGCGCAATGTACGAGGCTACCACGAAGCCGCCAAGCTTGATGATGTCCTGCAAATTCGACCCGGCAACCACTTTGGTCATCAGGGCCAGCACACCGTAAGGGGTCAGCTGCATGACCAGACGAACCAGCTTCATTACCCAGCCCTGCAGGGTATCGATCGCGGTCAGCACGCGCTGGCCTTTTTCCACATCCTCTTTCAGCAACTTAAGCGCTGCGACGCCGAGGAACGCCGAGAAAATGACGATGCTGATGATGGAGGTTGGGTTAGCCCCGGTCAGGTCAGCAAACGGGTTCTTCGGCACGAAGGAAAGGATCAGCTGCGGGACGCTGAGATCCGCTACTTTCCCCACATAGTTGCTCTGGATGGCGTTCAGACGGGCGGTCTCCGCGCTGCCCTGGACCAGACCCTCGGCGGTGAGGCCGAACATATTGGTCACCAGCACGCCAACCAGGGCGGCGATCAGGGTGGTGAACAACAGAGTACCGATGCTCAGGAAGCTAATTTTCCCCAGCTGCGAGGCATTGTGCAGGCGGGCCACCGCGCTAAGGATGGAGGCGAAGACCAGCGGCATAACAATCATTTGCAGCAGCTGGACGTAACCGTTGCCGACGATATTGAACCACTGGATGGAATCCTTCAGCACCTGGCTGTCAGACCCGTAGATTAGCTGCAGCGCCAGACCAAATACCACGCCAGTCGCCAGACCGACCAGCACTTTTCTGGCCAGGCTCCACTGTTTATGGCGTGTTTGCCCCAGCGCAAACAGTAATACGGCGAACACGACTACGTTCGCTATTAATGGAAAGTTCATCCCCGTTCTCCTGATATTTTTATAACCTGGGCTGGTGGATAACCAGCTCTTATGACGGCAAGGTTAGCAGAAGGCGTTATCAAGGACTTATATTCAAATGGAATGGGTTATAACCAAATGGCGTTTTCCGCCGCTTTATCGCCCACTCTGGTGACTTATAAAGCGATTGAAGGTGATCTGCAGGGAATTGATCACCCCGGATGACCAGCGTATCGCGCTGTTGTCCGCCAGCGTCTGCGGCATCCAGACGGCATAGACGAACAGCGCCATACACAAGGCGCGTTCGAGCTGATTGCCCTTGCGCGGCGCAAGGATCGGCAGCCGGAAGCGCCAGCGACAGGGCCACAGCAGCGGCACACCGGCGGGGGTGAGCATATCGGCGAGAATGTGGCTGAGATAGCCCAGCACCAGGCCCTGGAGAGCGTCTGCCGGGACAATCCAGCTGTCAGGCACTTTCAGATAGAACAGCGTCAGCGCGCCAAAGACGGCCAGCAGGCTGTGGGTGAAGCCGCGGTGGCCAAAGGCCCGCGCCACGGGCTTTGAGATCCAGCTCAGCCGTTGGCCAAGAAACGACTTTGGGTGATCGATGTCCGGCAACAGGCAGGTCAATACCGCCGAGGGCACAATATGCCACCAGTCGCCCTGCGCCAGCACCGGCGTTAACTCTGCGTTTTTGGCAAATACTGCGCAGGCGATTGAAAAGAAGAGATGGCCTTCCGCCGTCATGATAACACACCCTAAGCTGTCGATTCATACAGTATAGGGTTTTTATACAGTGTACGGAAGAGGTGACGGTGTAACTCTTTGTCACAAACTCTCAGCGCGCCAGCCATCCGCCATCGACGGCCAGCGTATAGCCGTTAATATAGTCGGCCGCTGATGAGGCGAGAAACACCACCGGCCCCTGCAGGTCTTTCGGCGCTCCCCAGCGACCAGCGGGAATGCGCTCGAGGATCGCCTGGTTACGCTCTTCATCTTCGCGCAGCGCCTGGGTGTTATTGGTGGCCATATACCCGGGCGCTATGGCGTTGACGTTGATACCCTGGCCAGCCCATTCGTTGGCCAGCAGACGGGTCAAACCCAGCACGCCGCTTTTCGAGGCGGTGTAGGAGGGGACGCGGATCCCGCCCTGAAACGAGAGCATCGAGGCGATGTTAATGATTTTCCCGCCTTCCCCCTGGCGAATGAACTGCCTGGCGACCGCCTGGCTGAGAAAGAAAACCGCTTTGAGATTCAGGTCGATCACCGCGTCCCAGTCGCTTTCCGTGAAGGTCAGGGCATCATGGCGGCGGATAATTCCGGCGTTGTTGACCAGAATATCGACCCGGCCCATCGCCGCCACCGCCTGGTCGACCAGACCGCTCATATCATTCTCTTGGCTGAGATCCGCCTGAATGGCGTGAAAGCGGCGGCCCAGCGCCAGCACCTGGGCGGCCGTATCATGGGGAATTTTACGGTTGATGCCGACGATATCGCACCCGGCCTGCGCCAGGCCCAGCGTCATTCCCTGTCCCAGGCCGGTATCGCAACCGGTCACGATGGCGACCTTACCCGTCAGGTCGAAGGCGTTCAGTACCATATTCACCTCTGTCAGCTGATCTACTGGCGTACGATGACGCCACCTGTGACCAGCATAGAGGGAGGAAAACAAAATTACAATTAAAATGAAACAATGTTTTGATTTTGTAGCTGGCGGCGTGACAGCGATTGTTGCACCCGCCAGCGGTCTTAGCCGAGCAAGTTCTCAGCAGTGAGTGCCAGCAGTGACGGAAGCTTGACGTCCGCCAGCGCAAAGCGCGGGTCGCGGCTGTTCTCCGCTTCCGGCACCACGATAGACCGCATGCGCGCGGCTTTGCTGGCGATCATGCCGTTGACCGAATCCTCCAGCGCGACGCAGCGCTGCGGGTCGACTCCCAGGGCAGCGGCGCAGTTGAGGTAGACCTGCGGGTGCGGTTTGCTCCAGGGTAAATGCTCCGCGGAGGCGAGAGCATCAAACTGGTCGCGCAGTTCAAACATATCGAGCACTTTCTCCAGCATCATCAGCGGCGAGGCCGAGGCCAGGCCCACCTTTAAGCCCTGAGCTTTACACAGGGCCACTGCCTCGCGTACGCCCGGCAGCAGCGGGCGTGAGGCTTCCACCAGCTCAATGGCGCGACGAATAATGCGCGCGGTAGCTTCCGCCCGGTCTACGCCGTGCCACGGCTGCTGCGCGTACCACAGATCCACCACCAGGTCGATTCGCAGACCGAGCAGGTCGGGCAGTTCATCGCGGCGACGGGTATCCACTCCCAGGCTCTCCATGACCTCGACCTCCGCCTGATCCCAGAGCGGCTCCGAGTCAATCAGCAACCCGTCCATATCAAATATCGCGGCCTCAATGCGGCGCTTCGCTGACATATGTCCTTCTCCTGTTGCGTAATCAGATAAACGAATCGGCAATCATGGTATATCATACCGCGCATTATTGGGCGAAATTCGCCGTGGCAGATAGACTTATACCCGACATACTCGGGGGAGCGAGGGAAGCCAGCGCCACGCAACAGGCAGCAGGCGAACCACCAACGCGTCTTTAACAAGGGGAACTCATGACGTACCAACAAGCTGGACGCATAGCGGTTATCAAACGCATTTTAGGATGGGTTATCTTTATTCCCGCCGTGCTGTCGACGCTGATTTCTGTGCTCAAATTTATGTATGAGCACAGTGAAAAGAAACCCGGCATTGATGCGGTAATGATGGATTTTGCGCACGTGATGATCGAGATGATGCGCTTTAACACGCCGTTCCTGAACTTTTTCTGGTACAACTCGCCGCTGCCGGATTTTCACCATAGCCTGAACATCGGCTTCTGGATCATCTTCATTCTGGTGTTCGTCGGCATGGCCCTGCAGGCTTCCGGCGCGCGAATGGCGCGGCAGGCGAAATTTCTCCGCGAGGGGATTGAGGATCAGCTGATCCTCGAACAGGCCAAAGGCGCAGATGGGTTAACCCGCGAGCAGCTTGCTGAACGCATTGTGGTACCGCGCCATACTATCCTGGTGCAGTATTTCCCACTGTACGTGCTGCCGGTGATCGTGATTGTCATCGGTTACTTCTTCTTTTCGCTGCTGGGCTTTCTGTAAGTCAGGTGCCCGGCAAGCCGGGCACCTTCTTATTCCGCTGGCAGAGGACGTGGTTTTCCCTGATTATCAACGGCAACGTAGATAAACAGCGCTTCCGTCGCCTTGTAGCGCTGGCCAATCGGTTCTGAAGAAACTTTTTTCACCCACACTTCGATATTGATTGTCACCGAGGTGTTGCCGCGCTTCACGCAGCGGGCGTAGCAGCACACCACGTCGCCAACGGCGACCGGGCGTAAAAAGGTCATCCCATCCACCCGCACGGTCACCACGCGACCCTGGGCGATCTCTTTGGCCATAATGGCGCCGCCAATATCCATCTGCGACATCAGCCAGCCGCCAAAAATATCCCCGTTGGCATTGGTATCCGCCGGCATTGCCAGGGTGCGTAAAACCATTTCGCCCTTTGGGGCGAGATCTGTTGTTGTCATGCTCTACTCTGTTGTGGTCAAAGACGATCAGCGGGATGCTACTATGAAAATAGCGTAGTGAGAATAGGGGAATCCGCCCGCTGGCGCGGGCGCGGTGGTTCAGAAGGAGAGGGTAACGCCGGCGTAATACGCGCGGCCAGGCTCATTGTAGGTCGAGGCGCCGGCATTTTCGCGATACAGTTGTTTATCAAATAGATTACTTATTCCGGCATTCAGGCGAATATCCCGGTTTAGCTGATACTGAGTACCAATACCCACGATGGAATAGGCGCCAACCTCGGTGGTCGCAAGGGTCCCGGTTTCGTTGCGGATCTCCGCATACTGACGCGGCTTCTGACGGCCATAAAGCGTCCAGTTCACATTCGCAGACAGGGCGTCGTTTACCTGCCAGTCGAGCATCGTGTTAACGGTATATTTCGGGATAACCGACAGCGGGTTGCCAGTCTCTTTACTTTCAGATTTGAGCATCCAGGTAGCATTGGTCCGCCAGCTGAGGACATCTCTCAGCACCGGGATCAGCAGATTTCCTTCCAGCCCCTCGCCCACGGCTTTGCCGCCGTTCTGCCATTGCAAAATATTATTGCCGCTGGAGGTATAGCCCAGTACCTCTGTTCCGGAGACGATTTTGTTTTTGTAATCGTTGCGAAACCAGGTGACTCCGGCAGCGTAACCATTAAGGTTAAATTCGATACCGATCTCTTTGTTGATACTGATCTCCGGGTCGAGGTCAGGGTTACCCAGCAGGTAGCAGCTGCCTTCAGCGATCGTGTTTGGACAACCGTTGCCGCGGGTGGAGAGCAAATATCCTTTACTGGATTGATAGAGGTTTGGCGCTTTAAACACGCGCGCGATACCGGCCTTCAGCGTGAACATATCGCCGAGCTCCTGGGACAGATTGAGGCTGGGGCTCCAGTTACTGCCAAACTGATTATGATAATCGAAGCGAATGCCGGGGATCAGGTTGGTGCCGGGCACGGCTTCGATATTATCTTCCAGATAGATACCGGTGAGGGTGGCGCTGTTTTTGGTACTGCGTTGCGTAGGGTCGCCCGAGGTCCCAGGGATAGTCTCGCCGTTGCTGTTAGTGGCCTGCATCGATGCCGGGTCGTCGAGCTGATCATGGTTCCATTCCATTCCCAGCGTCAGCGTCTGGTCCGCCAGCCAGAAGAAAGGCACATTGAATTCCGAGGTAGTACGCCAGGATTCCAGACGGCTGGTGGCATAATCTTCACTGTTGATCATGCCTTCGACGCGGCCGGTAGAGCCTTCCTGCAGGCGGGTATTGTTGGTTTTCTCGTAGTAAACACCGGCTTTGGACTGACCCCAATCCCATAGACCGTTGTAGGTGAGTCCCCAGGACTGGCGATAGAGGCGATTTGTTTCGTGGCCGTACAGGGAGTCCACCAGCCCGTTCGGGCTAAGATTGCCGTTGCTGTACTGGGTATCGCCAGCATAGATATTCCCCTGACGGCTATAGGCGTAGCTGAAATCGAGAATTTGTTGCGGGGTCATTTTCCATGACAGTAGCGCGTTAATGTCTTTATTGCGGACCCCTTCGCGCCCCGCAGCGTAAGAGCCGTTTTGCGCATGGTTAATATCCCAGGCGTCGGGTTCCGTTTTATTGATATTGCCATACAGGCGCATCGTCAGCGCCTCGCCGGCCAGTGGGCCGCTGAGATTGAAGTTAGCGCGATTGGTCGTGCCTTCTTTGTTGTTTTCCGGCTGGTTGGTGAAGAAAGACAGCGAACCGTGCCAGGTGTTGGTCGGACGTTTGGTAATGATATTGACCACTCCGCCCGCCGCGCCGGAACCATAGCGCGCGGCTGCCGGACCGCGGAGAACTTCAATCCGTTCGACCATTTCGGCAGGTACCCAGTTGCTGTCGCCCCGGGTATCGCGTTCGCCGCGCCAGCTATAGCGAACCGCGTTACGTGACGTGACCGGTACCCCATCTATCAGGATCAGGGTGTTCTCCGGCCCCATGCCGCGGATATCAATCTGGCGGTTGTTGCCCCGACTGCCGCTGGCGCTGTTGCCGGTCAAGTTCACCCCGGGCATTTTACGGATGATGTCTGAGAGATCGTTGACCGGCGGCTGCTTAGCAATATCCTCAGCCGTGATAATCGACACCCCGGGCTGTTGCTTAAGCGCCTCTTCCGCCGTACTGCGCACAATCATCGTTTCGGTATCTTGTTCTGATTCTTCAGCAAAGGCGTTAGGGGCGAGGAGACTGGATATGACCAGCGCCAGGGTCGTGGGCACAGAATATTGCGGCGATCTCATGTAAATATCCTTTTCAAAACAATGCAAATGAGATCGAGAATATTAATGATAACAATTATCATTACAATGTAACGAGATGAATCTCCATAAAATCCTCACAATTACCGCAACTTTTTATGCAGTTGAGAGAAATCGTGAAGAGAGCCTTCACAGTGTGGCCGGGAAGCTGTCAGCGTATGCGCTGAGGTTGTGTGGTTGCAGGGAATGTTTGCCAGTGCAGTAAGCTTATAGGGGGCGAGCGCC
>NZ_GL882786.1:99774-106841 GCF_000195655.1 Klebsiella sp. MS 92-3 | reverse complement strand
GGGGGGGGGGGGGGGGGGGGGGGGGGGCGGAGGGGTTAGTGGTGGTCGTCCTGCGGCATATGACGGTAGATGTAGATCCCGCTCAGCAAGGTAAAGACCAGCGTGAGGGCGGTTAAACCAAAGACCTTAAAGTTAACCCAGATATTCTGCGGCAGCCAGAAGGCGATATAGATATTGGCCAGCCCGCAGAGAATAAAGAACACCGCCCAGGCCAGGTTAAGTCGCGACCAGACCTGCTGCGGCAGGCTCAGCTCTTTACCCAGCATGCGCTGGATCAGCGGCTTTTTCATCACCCACTGGCTGAACAGCAGCGCGCCGGCGAACAGGGCATAGATCACCGTCACCTTCCATTTAATAAACTCATCATTATGGAAGAAGATGGTTAACCCGCCGAAGACGGCCACCAGCACGAAGGTGATCAGCGCCATTTTTTCCACTTTCCGGTAGCGCACCCAGCTGTAGATCAGCACGACGGCGGTCGCCACAATCAGCGCCGTGGTGGCGGCGTAGATATCGTAAAGCTTATAAAAGGCAAAGAAGACCACCAGCGGTAAAAAATCCAGAAACTGCTTCATACATCGATCCCGTCTTTCAGGACGGACCGGGGAAGGCCCCGGTCCTGGTTAAAATTAGCTGCGGATAAGCATATACACGCGGAATAAATAGATCAGCAACAGGGCGGAAATCAGGTTGCTGATGGTATTAATCACCACCGCGCCGACGTTTGGCGTCAGGGCGGCAAAGCTGGAAGCAAACAGTAACAGCAGGGTTTTCGCCACCAGCCAACCGATAATAGCCGGCGCCACCAGCCGCAGATTGGCCCACGCCAGGCGCATGCTGCTGCGCATGGCGCCGAGGATGCCCATTTTGTCCTGTACCAGCATGATCGGCGCAAAGGCCAGCACGATGGCCAGCAGCACGCCGGGCACCAGCACCAGCATCATCCCCATCTGCACCAGGAAGGTGGTGAACAGGATCAGCAGCAGCAGCTTGGGCAGGACCGGCGCCGAGGCGCCGATGGCGCGCAGGGCGCTAACGCGATGACCGGCGGAGACCAGCTGGATCAGCAGCAGGACGCCGCCGACGAGGATCGCATTACCTACCAGACCCGAGAAGGTTGATGCCGCCGAGGCGCGCAGCAGAACCTGCTGCTGCTCCGGCGTCATGTTCTGCACCAGCTCGAACAGCCCGGCGCTACCGGCGAGGTTATCGCCTTCGCTGAGTATCGACAGCTGCTCGTCGCTGGGTGAAAAGGCATGGCCAATTACTACCGTAATAAACGCGCACAACAGCGCAATCAGTAAAATAGTAATGAACTGATTACGAAAAAAATTCCCGGTGTCACGGTAGACGGACTTCGCCGTGATAGACATGCATTCTCCTTGAGTGTCGCAGGTGTTAACTAGCCGGCGATTGTACCGCAAATCGTTCCGTCGTAGCACTCTCTGCGCCGGTCAGGGCAGGTATATCTTTGTAAAGAGGCCGCAATGGTGGCAGGCCGTAGCGCGCCCGCGCCCGGTTGCAGGCATCGTTTTCCTCGCCATTTTCCCCGGACATGGCGAATTCGCGACACGGCGAAGGCCGGTTTTCATAAATAGTGCAGTGAACGGCGTCGCCGATATCGCCAGACAGGGCTGCGCAGCGGCTCTGGCGCTGATTGGTGCCGCTCATGCAGCGCAGGAAAGGGGTCAGCGGTTCGGTCAGCGCGGAGGGCACCAGGCCGCCCGCATCGTCGGCTTCCGCCCAGTAGAAAGAGACTCGAAAATACGCACAACAGGCACCGCACGTCATGCACGGGTTGATTTCACTCATAATTACACCTGAAAAAAACGCATCAACACAGATTGTCGGCAGTTAACTTATCCAGCCGCCTCAGCGACGGCAAGAGGGGCAGAAATAAATTTTTGCGCGAAAAGTGAAAATTGATGTGCGAACAATTCAAGGCATTGCGATCGGTAGCAAAAATTAATCTGGATCAATAAATGTTAAATCTGAGGACTTAGTGTGATCTAAAACAGATCAAACGTAACTCGTTATAGGTATATTTGGCCGCGCTGAAAAACCATAATGAGGAAGTGGATATGAAGAAGTTAGCAGCGGCGGCATTGATTCTTGGCACGCTTTCTACCGGCAGCGTCTGGGCGCATGAAGCGGGTGAGTTTTTCATTCGTGCCGGGACCGCCACCGTCCGACCGACGGAGGGCTCTGACAATGTGTTAGGCAGCCTTGGCAGTTTCAACGTCAGTAACAATACCCAGCTGGGTTTAACCTTTACCTATATGGCGACCGATAACATTGGCGTGGAGTTGCTTGCCGCGACGCCGTTCCGCCATAAGGTCGGCACCGGGCCAACCGGGACTATCGCCACCGTCCATCAGCTGCCGCCCACCCTGATGGCGCAGTGGTACTTTGGCGATGCGCAAAGCAAGGTGCGCCCGTACGTGGGGGCCGGTATCAACTACACCACCTTCTTTAATGAAGACTTTAACGACACCGGCAAGGCGGCCGGGCTTTCCGATCTGAGCCTGAAGGACTCCTGGGGCGCGGCGGGGCAGGTCGGCCTAGATTATCTGATTAACCGCGACTGGCTGCTGAATATGTCGGTGTGGTACATGGATATCGATACCGATGTGAAATTCAAAGCCGGCGGTGTGGACCAGAAAGTCAGCACCCGTCTGGATCCGTGGGTGTTTATGTTCTCCGCAGGCTATCGGTTCTAAATTCTTCTGTAAACTGGCCAACGGATGGCCAGTTCATTGTCTCGTCACACCTGTCTGCCGCAAGCCTCTGTCATCAACAGCGGATCACACTTCCGTCCACTGGCGCAGCAGGTTGTGATACATGTTGAGCAGGGAGAGGACCTCTTCTCCGTCGCCAAAGCGGGCCTTCAGAGACTGGATGGTGCGGTCCAGGTCGTAAAGCATCGCACGCTGCTTATCGTCGCGGACCATCGACTGGATCCACAGGAAAGAGGCCTGGCGGACGCCGCGGGTGACCGGGGTGACGCAGTGCAGGCTGCTGGCGGGATAGAGCACCAGATGCCCGGCCGGGAGCTTCACCCGATGTTGGCCATAGGTGTCTTCAATCACCAGTTCGCCACCCTCATAGCTCTCCGGATCGCAAAGGAACAGCGTCGCTGACAGATCAGTGCGCATCCAGCCCGCCTCGCCGTTCTGGCGAACGGCGCCATCGACGTGAAAACCATAGGTCTCCCCTGGCCCATAGCGGTTAAACAACGGCGCGGAAATCGTCCGCGGCAGCGCGGCGGAAAAAAACTGCGGATGGCCGCGCAGCATATCGAGCACAGCGGCCTGCAGGCGGGCATACAGCGGCGTTCGGGTATCGATCTGCTGGTTCTGTTTGACGGCCGCCCCCTGGCTACCCACCGTAACCCGCCCGTCGACCCACTCGGCCTGCGCCAGCTGCCGGGTAAATTCCGCCACCTGGTCTGTCGATAGCACGTCAGGAATGTGATACATCATCGCGGTGTTCTCTCTAAAAGGTGGGGCGCAACGGCCCCACGCGCAGACTCAGAAATGGACGTTCGCCGTCAGCATAAAGGTCCGGGGTTCGCCCGGATGATAGCGATAGCCGCTCTTGTTGATGGAGGCCACGTAATCGGTATCAAACAGGTTATACATATTGAGCTGCAGATCGAGGTTTCTGTTGACCCGATAGCCCAGTTTGGCGTCGGCAACCCAGTAGCCCTCGGTGTGATCCGGGGTACCGACCGCACCATCGCTGCCCCGGCGCAGGCTTCCGACATAGCGCACACCGCCGCCGACGGACAGATCGCTGGTGGCCTGATACTGCGTCCACAGCGTAAAGGCATGTTTCGGGGTGTAGGCCAGGGCGGAAGATCCATCCTGTGCAACGTTCTGTCCCTCCGTCACTGTCGCATGCTGCTGAGTGTAGCCGGCGATAATCGTCCAGTCCGGGGTCAGGTTTCCGGTCGCGGAGAGTTCATACCCCTCCACGCGCTTTTTGCCGTACTGCGACCAGGTTCCGTCATCGTTGGCGGCCACTTCGTTTTCAATATCGGTGCGGAATAATGCCGCGCTGAGCAGCAGACGGTTGTCGAAGATTTGCCACTTGGTGCCCAGCTCGCTGGATTTTGCCTTCTGCGGCTTAAAGTCGGTTCGGTTAGCGCTGTTGCCGCTGCCGCTGGCGGCCAGGGCGAAGCTGCTGCCTCCCGGCGGCTGCTGTGAGATGGCGTAGTTGACGTAGACATTGCCCTGCTCGGTTAAGCGGTACAGCGCCCCGGCTTTCCAGTTAACCAGATTGCCGGATTTAGCGGTATCGACAGTGGTGACCGGGCTGCCGGTCGACTGTCCGGGCGGGCAGGCGATAGCCCCGCGTCCGCTGCCGCCGCAGGCGGTGGCGCTGTCATATTTGGTATGGTAATTGTCGAGACGCAGCCCGCCGTTGATCTCAATCCGCTCGGTCAGCGTCAGCGTATCAAAGGCATAAATCCCGAAGGTATCGGTCTGGCCGTTGGCGTTCGCCCCGTTTCTGTCCAGCCCGCCAATCGACAGGTTGCTCACCGGATGGTAGAGATTCACCGCCGGCGCGGTCCTGGCGTTAACGCCATAGTTGGTCTGGTTTTCCCGGGTAAACTCCACGCCGGCGCTGACGTCATGGCCTATCGAGCCAGTATCGAAGGTCGAGGTGATATTGGTCTGGTTGGTCAGAATGCGGTTGCTGACATCTTTGGTATTAACCAGACGCGACCAGCTCCAGGTGTTGACGTCATTGATATCGGGGGCGGTGATATTGTTCGCGCCGCCCATCACCGCGGTCAAAAGATACTCCTGTTTCACTCGCGACCAGCGGGTGGTATTGCGCACGGTGGTATTCTCCGTCAGATCGTGTTCGAAGCGCAGGGTACCGCTGTCGGTAGTAGATTTATCGTAATCGGAGTCGGTGCCATAGAAATTGCTGGTATCGACCTTCCCGGCGGAGTTGAGTGCGGCATACTTCGGCGAAGGCGCCGAATAGCCCGGCAGGCCGACGGTAGGGATCCCGCCATCCGGGGTGTTGTTCTGCCGGACGTGCAGATAGTTCAGATACAGACGAGTTGGGGTATCAAGGCCGAAGGCCAGCGACGGTGCGATGCCATAGCGTTCGTTTTCAATGCGGTCCCGACCAGCGTCATGGGTTTTTTCCCCCATCAGGTTCAGACGGAACGCAGCGTTGTCGCTAAACGCCTGGTTCAGGTCGAGAGTGCCCCGGCGCGACCAGGCGCTGCCGATGCTGGCCGAGCCGTCGATCCCGGAGTCAAGGCGCGGCTGCTTGCTGATCATATTGATCGAGCCGGAGGGCGCGCTGCGGCCATAGTCCGTGCCGGCGGGCCCTTTGATGACTTCCACCTGCTGGGTATTGAAGGTATCGCGCGTCACGCTGCCGATGTCGCGAATGCCGTCCACATAGATGCTGTTAGAGGTATCCACGCCGCGCATAAAGATGGCATCCCCGGTGGTTGAGCTGCCATTCTCCCCGGCATAAAACGCCCCCACGCCGGGAACGTTTTTGAGGGCGTCAGTCAGGTTGGTGACGCCCTGATCTTTAATCACCTGTTCCGGGATCACGGTGATGGTGCGGGTGGTATCGACCAGCGGTTTATTGAACTTGGGATCGGCGGAAGCGCCGGGGGAGTAGAGTGAAGGCGGAGCGGCTTCCACTACCAGCGTCTCTTCACTATTTTTGACCGAATTTTCCGCTGCGATGCCTGCTGCCGGCGAGGCTCCCAGACACAGACCTGTAAACAATGCCAATGAGTTGAAACTGCCGAAAGGCAGAGAAGCGTTTTTTTCCATGATAAATGCAGGCTTATTTTTTGTTATGAGCACATATCACACCGCGCAAAAGCGACGTTATTCGTCGTCTGGCTTGCGCTGACCCGGCGTGATTCTATAAATGATAAAAAGAATAGTTATCATTTGCCTTAATATTTACATAGAAAAGTTGACCTTAAAACAACTTTCTTCACTTCGATTTACATAATTCACATTTTTTGAACGATAAAGCGGAAATATAGGGAATGTGCTGCAGAATAAGGTCGGTAGCAAGCCGCGCCGGGCGGGGTTAACTTCCGGGCGGCCATATGATGGTTGTTCCGGCACGGATTACCAGGGCACGGTACGGCCCTGGTAATCCAGATACTCCAGTCCCGGACGTTGCCGTTTGTCGAGCAGGACGTTCACCAGGCGTGGGATCGTCTCTTCGATGGTCAGCGGGGCATCTGCCCCGCCGAGCTCGGTGCGGATCCATCCCGGGGCCATCACCACCAGCGGATGGGAGGCCGAGGAGGGGCGAGCGGCAAAGCTGCGCATAAACATATTCAGCGCAGCTTTACTCCCGCGGTAGAGTTCCCGCTGGCCGGTAAGGTTATTGGTCAGGCTCCCCTGGCCAGAGGACATCACGCCGAGCAGCCCCTGCGGTTTAACGGCCTGCTGCAGGCGCTCGATAACCCGCATCGGCGCCAGGGCATTGGTGAGCATCACCTGGTAAAACTCCTCGGTGGAGACGTCGCCAATGGTCTACGATGGGTCACGATTGGTGGTACCGGCGTTGACAAACAGCATATCGAGGCTTGCCGGGGGAAGCGTCGCCTGCAGCGCGGCCAGCTGGGCTTCATCGCGAATGTCGAGCGTCGCCAGGCGTAGCCGCAGGGGATGCGTCTTGGCCAGGTCGTGGAGCGGCGTGTGGGATGATAAATCGCGCACGGTGCCGATGACCTCCCAGCCGTGCTGCAGGAACGTCGCCGCCATAGCATGGCCAAGGCCGCGCGAGGCGCCGACGATGAGGATAGTGTTGTGCTGATCGGATTTCATGATGTCTCTCGCTGCAGAAAGGAGGTCTTCACTATAATCAGGCCCGAGATCGGGCGGAAGACGCCGCCAGTGCACTCATATCTTGCAGCAAACGCCCTGTCTGGCGACTGGAGCGATAATGAACGATCCCGATTTTAATTTGCTGGCGGCTCTCGATCCGCTGCCGGTCAGTACCGAGGTGATTACGGTTTCGCAGGCGTGGCATCCGCGTCTGGAGCAGGCCCCGGCCACCCC
>NZ_GL882786.1:93048-99621 GCF_000195655.1 Klebsiella sp. MS 92-3 | reverse complement strand
CCCCCGAAAGGGGGGGGGCAAAAATACTGGAAGCAATGTGAGCAATGTCGTACTGAATACCCGAGTGATTTACTCAACTATTCAGTGATGAGAAAGATAATATTTCTCATTTAAGATATCAACCCCATCTTTTGTGCGGAAGCGATTTTTTATCCTAGGGTGAAAACCGTGCGCTTCTGGCTGTCGTCCTGCGGCCAGGCCGCCGCGATCTCCTGCAGTGGCCGCGGGGTGGTGGCGATGGTCAATTTCCCCGGCACCGCCGCCTGCAGCATTTCACCGGTCGCCGCCAGCAGTTGCGATACCGACAGGCTACCGATCCCGCTGCCCATCAGCAGGAGTGGGGCGGAACGCAGCACTGCGCCATTTAACGCGATATCGGCGCCAGCCAGGGAACCCACCTGCACATAGCGCACCGGACTGCCGGCAGGGGTATATTTCGCCAGTGCCGGCAATAATAATTCCGCGCTGTGTCCCCACAGGTAATCGATGACCACATCGATCTGCGCGGCGCTGACCGCTGAAAATTGCCCGCTCAAGGTTTTATCATCAGCGGTTAACTGAATACACTCATCGGCGTCCAGCGCCGCGAGCGACTGCGCATTGCGCCCGGTTGCAATGATTTTTTTCGCCCCCAGATAGCGGGCAATCTGTACCGCCAACTGACCGGCGCTGCCGGTGGCGCCATTAATCAGCACCGTTTCGCCGGCCTGAAGCTGGGCGCGTGTCACCAGCGATGCCCACGCGGACATACCGGGGTTGGCCATTGCCGCCGCCTGGATATCATCGAGCGCATCCGGCAGCGGCAGACAATTCTGCAGGGCGACCGGCGCCCGCTGCGCCATACTGCCGAAGGGGGCGGTGGGGAAGGCGAAGTAGACGCGCTGGCCCTGAGGTGTGGTGCCGACGCCATCGATACCAGGCACAAAGGGCAGATTGCCGTCGAAGCTGTAATGGCGTCCGGATGCCCGGGCCTTAACCACATGGCTTATCGCGGCGGCGCGGACGTCAATGAGCGTCTGGCCGGGCGCGGGCTGCGGGTCGATAAAATCGGCCCAAACCGGGCCTTCTGCGAGATCAAAAACCACGGCTGCTTTCATAAATTATCTCCTGTCGGGAATTATGTGTAAAATACACATATTGTTTTGCAGCACTATACGCGGTAAATTAATACATGCAAGATGCACATAATGACTACGACATTACCGACTTTCACGGCGCGCTGCTGGATATCATCAGCGTAATGAACCAGCCGCTGCGCGATGAGCAGATCCTGCAGGCAGCCGGCATCCAGCTGGAACAGATGCTGTTTCCGCTGCTTGTGGCGGTAGGGCGCCATGGCCCGGTGGGGGTGGTTGAGCTGGCGGATCATTTAGGGCGCGATTACACCACCGTCAGCCGCCAGGTGAAAAAACTGGAAGCCCAGGGACTCGCCTGTAAGCAACCGAACCGTCATGATCGACGGATCAGCGAAGTGACGCTTAGCGCCAGCGGACAACAGATGATCGACAGTATTGCGGTAGCGCGGCGGCGGTTAATGAATCAGGTGCTGGCGCAGTGGCCGGAAGATGAAGTGCAGGCGCTGTTTCGCTTAACGCGCAAATACGCCGACAGTTTGCAGCAACCAGGCTAAATTCTCGTGTGTTGCCGCCTGGCGCAACAATCAGCTTTTGCGTCACAACTCACGGGTCAGTTCGTCGATGTTGTCGGAAAGTATCTCCAGCAGGGATCTCACATAGAGAGTGTTGTTTCCCTGATGCCACATCGCGCTGAGGGGGAGCCCTTCGACATGCTTTTTCGGCGTGAGCGCAAGGTATTTCACGCCGTCGGCATTCATGTCTTTATAGGACGCTGGCACCAGAGCAATGCCGAGTCCTGCGGCAACAAAACTCAGGATAGTCTGCTTCTCTTCAGCATACTGCGCGATGACAGGCATGCTGCCCCCCTCTTTGAAAATATTCATTGTCAGGTCATGGCTGTGACGCCGGGTGCGTCTTTCCGGCAAGATAACCGGCTCGTGTCGGAAATCATCGATACTGACTTCGTCATAACTGACCAGCCGGTGATGAGCGGGCACGGCGAGCACGCAGGTTTCATTGGCGATAAAACGCGCTGTCAGCGTGGCATCAATATGTTCCGGCGGGCGTACAAAGACCACATCCAGCCACCCTGAAATGAGTCGGGGAATCAGCTTGTGAGATTTATCTTCCGTAAGATGAATATCTGCCTCAGGAAAACGTCTGACAAAAAGATTAAGCAATTCAGGAAGTAATCCTTTGGCTGCGCTGTCGATAGCCCCGATCCGCAATGTTCTTTTCTGTAACAGGGTATTTTTACGGAATCGCTGCCGTAGCGCATCGAAATCAGCAATGACCGTTTTGGCCTCATTTAAAAAGGCGGCACCTTCAGGCGTTAGCGACACATTGCGGGTCGATCGATTCAGTAGCCTGATCCCCAAATCATCTTCCAGCAGTTTGATGAAGCGACTCAGTGACGCAGGCATCATTTCGAGTTTACGGGCAGCCCGGCCAAAGTGAAGCTCATCACCTAATACCACAAAGCAACGTAGCTGATTTATATCCATTTTTTCACCAAAACCTGATTATACAAATTATTTATATAAAGCCGTGCCGATGATAAAGCGGTTCAAAACTTCATACTGGGATTATTACAAAACGATAACAACCCTACATCACTATGGAGCATCCCGTCATGAAAAACGACCTCGAAAAGAAGGTGATGCGTAAGGTTACCCTGCGCATTATTCCTTTCATCATGCTGCTGTACTTCATTGCCTTCCTTGACCGCGTCAACATTGGCTTTGCCGCCCTGACCATGAATCAGGATCTGGGATTTTCACCCACCGTTTTTGGTCTGGGCGCTGGCATTTTCTTCCTGGGTTATTTTCTGTTTGAGGTACCGTCAAACTTAATTCTTCATAAAGTGGGCGCCCGCATCTGGATCGCCCGCGTCATGATTACCTGGGGATTCGTCTCTGGCTGCATGGCTTTTGTGCAGGGCACGACGAGCTTCTACATTCTGCGTTTTCTGCTCGGCGTGGCGGAAGCCGGTTTCTTCCCGGGGATCATTCTCTATCTTAGCTACTGGTTTCCTGCCGCCAGGCGTGCGCAGGTCACTGCCATCTTTATGGCCGCAGCTCCCCTGTCGACAGCACTGGGATCGCCGGTTTCGGCCGCACTGCTGGAGATGCATGGCTTCCTTGGCTACGCCGGCTGGCAGTGGATGTTTGTACTGGAAGCTTTGCCGGCGCTGGTGCTCGGTGTTGTGGTTCTGTTCTTCCTGACGGATCGTCCGGCCAAGGCCAAATGGCTGACTGATCAAGAGCGTGCCTGGCTGGAAAACGCCATGCAAGACGAGGAGCGGGCACGGGCGGCAAAACAGAGCCATTCCAGCGCATGGCGAGGGCTAGCGGATATACGCGTCCTGGCGCTGGCGCTGGTCTATTTCGGTACCTCAGCCGGGCTGTATACGCTTGGCATCTGGTCCCCGCAAATCATTCGCAGTTTCGGTGCTTCCTCGCTGGAGATTGGTTTCCTGAACGCCTTTCCGGCGGTGATCGGCGTCATCGCCATGATCCTCTGGGCGCGTCATTCCGATCGAACCAAAGAGCGCAGCTGGCACGTCATTGGCGCCTGCCTGCTGGCGGCTGCCGGGCTGATATACGCCGGTAATGTCAGCACATTGTTTACCGTAATGGTCGCCTTAACGCTGGTCACCGTGGGGATTAGCGCATCAAAACCCCCTTTGTGGAGCATGCCAACCCTGTTCCTCAGCGGCCCGGCTGCGGCCGCTGGCATTGCCGCTATCAACTCCATCGGCAACCTCGGCGGTTTCGTTGGCCCGATGATGATTGGCGTGATCCGCGAGCAAACCGGTAGTTACAGCTGGGGCCTGTACTTTGTCGCCGGATTGCTGGCGCTCTCGGCCCTCGTGGTCATGATTCTTTCTGCCAGAGCGAACAAATCGCCGACGGCAGAGCTTCCACATCCTCATACTCATTAACTGGAGAAGTAACGATGCGTCACTACAAAATTGCTGCCATCCCTGCGGACGGTATCGGACCGGAAGTCATTTCGGCAGGTATTGAAGTCTTGCACGCGCTGACGCGCCACGATCCGCAACTGAAATTTGATATAGAGACCTTTGACTGGGGGTCAGACTATTACAAAAAACATGGCGTGATGATGCCGGAAGAAGGGCTGAACATGCTGAAAGCATTTGATGCCATTTACTTCGGCGCGGTGGGGGCCCCGGATGTCCCTGACCACATCACACTCTGGGGCCTGCGGCTGCCTATTTGCCAGGGCTTTGACCAGTACGCCAATGTGCGACCCACCAAAATTCTGCCGGGCGTCACTTCACCGCTGCGCAACCGCGGGCCTGGCGATCTTGACTGGGTCATCGTGCGCGAAAACTCCGAAGGTGAATATTCTGGTAACGGCGGCCGTACCCACCGTGGTTTACCTGAAGAAGTCGGTACCGAAGTGGCAATCTTTACCCGTGTTGGGGTGACACGCATTATGCGCTATGCCTTCAGACTGGCACAGTCTCGTCCACGTAAACTGCTGACCGTGGTGACCAAATCCAACGCCCAGCGCCATGGTATGGTGATGTGGGATGAGATTGCCGCTGAAGTGGCGCAGGAATTCCCGGATGTGCAGTGGGACAAAATGTTGGTCGATGCCATGACGCACCGTATGACGTTGCATCCCCAGACCCTGGATACCATCGTTGCCACCAATCTGCACGCCGATATCCTTTCCGATCTGGCTGGCGCGCTGGCGGGTAGTCTGGGCGTAGCGCCGACCGCGAATATTGATCCTGAACGCCGCTTCCCTTCCATGTTCGAACCGATCCATGGTTCCGCATTCGATATCACCGGCAAAGGGATTGCGAACCCCATTGCCACTTTCTGGACCGCGGTACAGATGCTTGAACATCTGGGCGAACGCCATGCCGCTGCGCTGATTATGGAAAGCATTGAGTATGTGTGTGAAAAAGGCATTCTGACGCCAGATGTCGGTGGCTCAGCCAATACCGCGGAGGTGACACGCGCCGTGGTGCACTACATTGACGCTAAAGCTGACATTGCCGAGACCGCATAAACATGAATAACGAACAGGCTGCAGAGATCCTGCAGGATATCTTTCAACATGCGGTCAACAGTGCCCGCGCCGGGCCGGTGACCCTGGCTAACCTGCCGGAAAAACCTCGCGGCCGTTGTGTGGTGATCGGTGCGGGTAAAGCGTCCGCGGCAATGGCGGCTGCCGTGGATGCGGCCTGGCCGGATGTGGCGGTGTCGGGCGTGGTGGTGACGCGTTACGGTTACGCGGTTCCTGCGGGCCGCATCCGCATTATTGAGGCGGCTCATCCCGTATCAGATGCCATGAGCGAGGTTGCCGCAATGCTGATTGTGGAGACGCTGCGCGGTTTAACTGCCGATGATCTGGTGCTGGCATTGATTTCAGGGGGAGGGTCGGCGCTGATGGCGCTGCCCGCCCGGGGGTTAACGCTGGCAGATAAGCAGACCATCACCCGGGCCCTGCTCCATAGCGGGGCCAGCATCAAAGAGATGAATCTGGTACGTCGTCATCTCTCAGCGGTGAAAGGCGGAAAGCTGGCGACCATGGCGCAACCGGCGCGCATCGTATCACTGATTATCAGCGATGTGCCTGGCGATAATCCGACGGACGTAGCGTCTGGCCCCACCGTTGCCGATAACAGCGCACCACGTGATGCGCTCCGGGTACTGCAGCGGTATGGCATTGCGATCCCGAAGCCCGTTAGCGAACGGCTAAACCAGCCGGCCGGCCCGGTGGAAAACGCCGCGACAGGCGAGGTCAGGCTTATCGCCACGCCGGCGATGGCGTTAGCGGCGGCGGCTCTGGCCGCACGACAACATGGGTTCACCCCCCTTATTTTGGGGGATGCTATAGAAGGTGAAAGCAGGGAAGTGGCGGTGGTCATGGCCGGTATGGCGAAATCGGCGAAGCAGTATGGTCACCCGATTTCAGGGCCTGCTGTGCTGTTGTCAGGTGGCGAAACCACGGTGACAGTAAACAACACTCAGCCTGGAAAAGGGGGCCGCAATACCGAGTTTTTACTCAGTCTGGCCTGTGCGCTCCAGGGGGAACACGGTATCTGGGCCATGGCGGGAGATAGCGATGGTATTGATGGCACAGAAGATGCCGCAGGTGCGATCGTCTTCCCGGATACGCTTGCGCGCGGCAAGCTGAGCGGTCTTAATGCAGTGCAATATCTGGATGGCCATGATAGTTACTGCTATTTTCACGCGCTAAATGATTTGCTGATCACCGGCCCGACGTTAACCAACGTCAATGATATTCGGGCAATATTGATTGCCTGACTGTATCGCTCTCCTGTGCCAGGGAGAGCGATATTTTTCCCTTTCAACATAGTTCAAATCTTCGGTATCCGCCCGCCATCCATTTCCACGCTAAAGCGCATCGCCTGGCGTCAAGGTGTCGATCATCGGTCCGTCTGATGTGTTGGCGTGCAAGATGGCATGGAAAGGAAGGTAACGCGTGGAAATCG
>NZ_GL882786.1:87453-92934 GCF_000195655.1 Klebsiella sp. MS 92-3 | reverse complement strand
GGGGGGGGCTGATGGTCAGGCGGTTTTGGTCGCTGCCTTCAGGCTCTGGACGAAGGCTTTCAGCTCGTCGAGCATGGTCTGCGGCTCATCGAGGTGGCGTTCGATGATTTTGACGATGGCGGAACCGGAGATAGCCCCGGCGGCTCCGGCGTCAATAGCGGCGCTCACCTGCTCCGGCGCGGAGATACCAAAGCCCTGCAGCGGCGGCGCGGCGTGATATTCCGCCAGCTTCTCCACCAGGTGGTGCAGCGGAAGCGCGGCGCGATTTTCCGCACCCGTCACTCCGGCGCGCGACAGCAGATAGGTGTAGCCGCGGCCATAAGAGGCAATCTGGCGCAGTAAATCGTCATCCGCATTGGGCGGGCAGATGAAAATCGGCGCGATGTTATGGCGCATCGCCGCCTGGCGGAACGGGGCGGACTCTTCCACCGGCACGTCGGCCACCAGCACCGAGTCGACGCCGACGCGGGCGCACTGGGCATAGAACGCATCGATGCCCGGGCTGAAGACGAGGTTGGCATACATCAGCAGGCCGATTGGGATGGTCGGATGCTTCTGGCGGATCGCCGCCAGCATCTCAAAGCACTGCGCCGGGGTCACTCCCGCGGCGAAGGCGCGCAGGGCCGCGCCCTGGATGGTCGGGCCGTCCGCCAGCGGGTCGGAGAAAGGGATCCCCAGTTCAAGGGCATCGGCGCCGCCTTCGATCAGCGCATCGATAATTTTCAGCGACTGCTCCGGTCCCGGATCGCCAAGGGTGACAAAGGGGACGAAGGCGCCTTCCTGGCGATTTTTCAGTTGGGCAAACAGCGTCTCATAGCGTTCCATCAGATTTCCCCTCGCGCTTTCAGGATGTCATGTACGGTGAAAATGTCTTTGTCGCCGCGGCCGGAGAGATTAACCACCAGCAGCTGCTCTTTTTCCGGGTTCTCGCGCATCATCTTCAGCGCGTGGGCCAGAGCGTGAGAGGACTCCAGCGCCGGGATAATCCCTTCGTGGCGGGAAAGCGCTTTAAACGCGTCCAGCGCTTCGTCGTCGGTGATCGACACATAGTCAGCGCGACCGGTGCTGTTCAGAAACGCGTGCTGCGGCCCAACGGACGGGAAGTCCAGCCCGGCGGAAATGGAGTAAGACTCTTCGATCTGGCCGTCGGCGGTCTGCATCATCGGCGACTTCATACCGAAGTAGATCCCAACGCGGCCATGCTTCAGCGGCGCGCCGTGCTCGCCGCTCTCGATACCGTGTCCGGCGGGCTCCACGCCGATCAGGCCGACGTTGGTTTCCTCGATAAAATCAGCGAACATGCCGATGGCGTTTGATCCGCCGCCGACGCAGGCGATCACCGCGTCCGGCAGGCGGCCCTCTTTTTCAAGGATCTGCGCTTTGGTCTCTTCGCCAATCATGCGCTGGAATTCACGCACAATCGTCGGGAACGGGTGCGGACCGGCGGCGGTGCCCAGCATATAGTGCGCCTTTTCGTAGCTGCCGGACCAGTCGCGCAGCGCCTCGTTACAGGCATCTTTCAGCGTGGCGGAGCCGCTGTGCACCGGGATCACCTCGGCGCCCATCAGGCGCATACGGAACACGTTCGGCGACTGGCGCTCGACGTCCTTGGCCCCCATGTAGATACGGCATTTCAGGCCGAGCAGGGCGCTGGCCAGCGCTGAGGCGACGCCGTGCTGACCGGCGCCGGTCTCGGCGATAATTTCAGTTTTGCCCATCCGTTTGGCCAGCAGAGCCTGGCCCAGCACCTGGTTGGTTTTGTGCGCGCCGCCGTGCAGCAGATCTTCGCGTTTCAGATACAGGGTGGTGCGGGTGCCTTCGGTCAGATTCCGGCATTTGGTCAGGGCCGTCGGACGACCGGCGTAGTTTTTCAGCAGGTCGGTGAATTCCGCCTGAAAGGCCGGGTCCTTCTGCGCGCTGACAAAGGCTTCTTCCAGCTGGCGCAGGGCGGGCATCAGGATCTGCGGCACATACATGCCGCCGAATTCGCCGAAGTAGGGGTTCAGTAAAGTGCTCATTATTGCTCCTTAATATGCGCGCAGCGTCTGGAATACGGAGGCCAGCTTGCTGGCGTCTTTAATCCCGGGTTGCGACTCTACGCCTGAATTGAAATCGAGTCCGGCACAGCCGCTTTTGGCCGCTTCCACACAGTTATCGGCGCCGAGGCCGCCCGCCAGCATGACGTTGCGCAGATCCTGGCCCTGCAGCAGGCTCCAGTCAAAGCGCTGGCCGCTGCCGCCCTGGCCGTTGTCGAGCAGGTACTTGTCGACATGGTGGAGCGTACGGGCCGGGAAGGTTTCGCCGACGCTCAGCGCTTTCCAGATGCGGACGTTGTCCGCGAGGGCGTCGCGCAGCGCGTCGATATAGGCCTGGTCTTCATCACCGTGCAGCTGCACGGCGGCCAGCCCCAGAGCCTGCGCGCGGGCGACCACCTCCTCCAGCGGCGCATTGCGGAAGACGCCGACGTACTGCAGCGGCGCAGCGGCGATCACCGCTTTGGCCTGGGCGTCATTCACCGCTCGCGGCGAGGTCGGGACGAAGATCAGCCCACCGTAAATGGCGCCGGACTCCCAGGCCACCTGGGCATCCTGCGGGCGCGTCAGGCCGCACACTTTGTTCTCGCCGAGCAGCACGCGTTTAACCGCCGCTTCCAGATCCGCCTGCTCCATCAGGGCGGAGCCGATCAGGAAGCCGTTGGCGAAGTGGCTCAGCTCGCGCACTTCGGCATAGGTATGGATGCCGGATTCGCTGATCACCGTGACATCCGGGCCGAGACGCGCCGCCAGCTGACGGGTGCGGTTAAGGTCAATCGACATATCGCGCAGGTCGCGGTTGTTAATGCCCACCACCTTCGCCTTCAGGACGATGGCGCGCTCCAGTTCCTCTTCATTGCTGACTTCGGTCAGCACGCCCATATTCAGGCTGTGAGCCACCGCCGAGAGCTGACGATACTGTTCATCGTCGAGCACCGAGAGCATCAGCAGACAGGCGTCGGCCTGATAGTAGCGCGCCAGGTAGATCTGGTAAGGGTCGATGGTGAAGTCCTTACACAGGATCGGCTGCGGCGCGACCTGGCTGACGATCGGCAGGAAATCGAAGCTGCCCTGGAAATATTTCTCATCACACAGCACCGAGATCGCCGAGGCGTAGTGCTTGTAGATGCTGGCGATCGCTGCCGGATCGAAATCCTCGCGAATCAACCCCTTCGACGGCGAGGCCTTCTTGCACTCGAGAATAAACGCGGTGCGGGTGCCGGCCAGCGCGTCATAGAAATTGCGCTGCGTCGGGACGATCTCATTCTGAAAACTGGCTAACGGTTGTTGTTGTTTGCGGGCTTCCACCCAAATCGCTTTGTCGGCAACGATTTTTGCTAAAACGGTTTGCATTATTTACCCTCTTGCCGCTAAGGCGGTCACTCTGTCATAGGCCGCGCCGCTGTGCAGCACATCCAGTACCTGCTGAGCGTTAGCTTTCAGATCTTCATGCCCGTGTAAACGCATCAACATGGCGACGTTGGCGGCGACGGCGGCTTCGTGAGCGGCTTCACCTTTACCTTGTAGCAAGCGCGTCAGAATGTCACGGTTTTCTTCCGGGGTGCCGCCCGCCAGCTGCGCCTGATGGTAAGGCGTCAGGCCGAAGTCGTCGGCGGTCAGCTGATAGCTTTTAATTTCCCCGTTATGCAGTTCGGCCACCACCGTAGGCGCATGCAGTGAAACTTCATCCATCCCACCGCTGTGCACCACCGCCGCGCGCTGATAACCCAGCACGCGCAGGGTCTCGGCGATCGGCAGCACCAGTTCCGGGCTGTAGACGCCAATCAGCGCCAGCGGCGGATGCGCCGGGTTGATCAGCGGGCCCAGCACGTTGAACAGGGTGCGAGTCTTCAGCTGCTGACGGACCGGCATCGCGTGGCGGAAACCGGTGTGGTACTTCGGCGCGAACAGGAAGCAGACGCCCAGCTCATCAAGCGCGGCGCGGGATTTATCGGCGTTCATATCGAGATTAATGCCGAAGGCCGCCAGCAGGTCAGAAGAGCCTGATTTACTGGAGACGCTGCGGTTGCCGTGTTTCGCCACTTTTAACCCGCAGGCCGCAGCGACAAAGGCGCTGGCGGTGGAGATATTGATGCTGTTGCTGCCGTCGCCACCGGTGCCAACGATGTCGGCAAACAGGTAGTCCGGGCGCGGGAACGGCGCGGCGTTTTCCAGCAGCGCGGTAGCGGCGCCGGCAATTTCCTGCGGCTGCTCGCCGCGCACTTTCATGCTGACCAGCGCGGCGGCCAGTTGCTCAGGCTTCACTTCGCCGCGCACGACGGCGGAGAACAGCTGGTGGCTCTCCTGCTGGCTCAGGGTTTCCGCCTGGTACAGTTTCTCAAGGATCGGCTGGAGGGTGTTGGTATGCTCCAGCTTCTGCAGCGCCCAGGCCAGGGTCTGCTCCAGCAGCCGCGCGCCCTGAGTGGTAAGGATCGATTCCGGATGGAACTGGAAGCCGCACACCCGGTCCGCATCGTGACGCACCGCCATCACCATACCGTTGAAATTGGCGTTAATCGTCAGCCCGGCGGGAATATTGCTGCCGACCAGCGAGTGGTAGCGCGCCACCGGCAGCGGGTTAGCCAGACCGGCAAACATCGCCTGGCCGTCGTGCTCAATGCTGGAGGCTTTGCCATGGAGGATCTCGCCCGCCTGGCCGACATAGCCGCCGTAGGCTTCGACAATGGCCTGGTGGCCGAGGCAGATGCCGATGATCGGCAGCTTGCCGCGCATACGGGTCAGCAGCTCCGGCATGCAGCCGGCTTCGCTTGGCGTACCCGGGCCCGGGGAGAGCATCAGCACCGGGTTGTCCATGGTGCCCAGACGCTCAATCAGCGCCTGCGCCGGAACGGAGTTGCGATAAATCACTACGTTATGGCCGTTGGCGCGCAGCTGGTCTGCCAGGTTATAGGTAAAGGAATCGATATTATCGAGCAGCAGAATGTCAGCCATCAGAAAATCTCCTTCGCGTGATGGGCCTGGGCAATGGCGCGCAGCACCGCGCGGGCTTTATTTCGGGTCTCATCCGCTTCCGACTGGGGAACCGAGTCGAGCACAATGCCGGCTCCGGCCTGGACGGTAGCAATACCTTCCTGCACGTAGGCGGAACGGATGACGATGCAGGTGTCGAGGTCGCCGTGGGCGGTGAAATAGCCCACCGCGCCGCCGTAGCTGCCGCGGCGTTTACCTTCGGCGGCGGCAATCAGCTGCATGGCGCGGACCTTCGGCGCGCCGCTGAGGGTGCCCATATTCATGCAGGCGCGATAGGCGTGGAGGACGTCGAGATCCTGACGCAATTCGCCTACTACACGGGAGACCAGATGCATCACGAAGGAGTAGCGGTCAACCTTGGTTAAATCAGCGACATAGCGGCTGCCCGGGGTGCAGATGCGCGCCAGGTCATTACGCGCCAGGTCCACCAGCATCAGGTGTTCGGAAAGCTCTTTAT
>NZ_GL882786.1:79208-87320 GCF_000195655.1 Klebsiella sp. MS 92-3 | reverse complement strand
CGAGGTCGCGATCCAGCGAGCCGTCGGCGCGGCGGCCGCGTGGCCGGGTGCCGGCGATGGGGTAGATCTCAATCTGACGGCTGACGGCATCATACTTCAGCGAGCTTTCCGGCGAGGCGCCGAACAGAGTGAAATCATTGTCCTGCATAAAGAACATGTACGGGCTGGGGTTGCTCTTCTTCAGCACATCATAAGCGGCCAGCGGCGATGGGCAGGGCAGAGAGAAGCGGCGGGAAGGAACCACCTGGAAGATTTCCCCGGCGCGGATCGCGCGCTGCATTTTGCGCACCACCGCGCCGTACTCTTCATCGCTCTGGTCAACGTCGCAGCGCATTTCGGCCACGGTGGTAACCGGTAGCGGCGCCGGCGGCTCGTTCAGCTGCTGACGCAGCTGGCTCAGGCGCTGCTCCAGGCGTTGTTTTTCACTCTCCAGCGGGGTGAACAGGCTGGCCTGAATGCGGGTATGCTTGGTCTGATGGTCGATGACCAGCAGGGTTTCCGCCAGATAGAAGCAGTAGTCCGGGCAGGCGGTGTCGCTTTGCAACTGGGGAAGATCTTCAAAACCGGCCACCAGGTCATAGGCGAACAGGCCGCCGAAGAACATCGCTTCGCGCTCGTTGTCCGGAACGCTCACCAGCTCCTGCAGGAGACGGAAGGCGTCAAACACCGACAGTGAGCAGAGACGGGCGTCTTCATCGAGCAGGGCGCTGACGGCCGGGAAGGTCAGGATGCGGCCGTTGGGCTGGCGCTGATTGTTGATCCCGGAGGGCAGCGCGCCGTCCAGTAATTCCAGCAGCGCCGCGCCGTTGGCGGAGAGGGCCTGAATAGTGACAGTGTCACCAAGGGCCGTAATGCGCAGCGCGCTATCGACCAGCAGCAGGCTTTTTAAGTCATCTTTGCTGTCGATGTCAGCGGATTCCAGCAGCAGCGTCGCCGGACGGGCGCCGCACAGTTGGTGGAATAACGCCGTCGGGTTCTCCCGGTAGATGGCGTCGCTGGTGAGAAGCTCGAGTGCCGGTTTGGATGTTTGCATTATTGTTCTCGCCTGTTCGTATTATTTTTGTCCAATAAAAAGCCCGCTCATTGGCGGGCCGGGTATCTGTATGCTGAATGCAAAACGCGATCACGCCGCCCGTCGTCAGGAGGTGCGCCACCAGCTGTGCAGAGTGATAAAGTGCATTTTCATCGTGATACCCCTTCATGTGAACTTGCGTACTAGTTAACTAGTTCAATGGAATAAAGTCAACCCTTGTTTGCAGATTTTCTCTGCCTGTCGGTATGATAATGCGCTTATTTACGTTGATGTCCAGCAGGAGTCCTTTTGAGCGACAGCCAATACGCAGTGATTTACGATCTGCACAGCCATACCACCGCCTCTGACGGGCGGCTGACTCCGCAGGAACTGGTCCATCGCGCCCATGAGATGCGCGTCGGCACCCTGGCGATCACCGACCATGACAGCGTGGCGGCGATCCCGGCGGCCCGGGAGGAGATCGCCCGCGCCGGATTACCCTTGACCCTGGTGAACGGCGTCGAGATTTCCACCCTTTGGGAGAATCACGAGATTCATATTGTGGGTCTGAATATTGATATTGCGCACCCAACGATGACCGCCCTGCTGGAGGAGCAGAAAGCGCGGCGCCAGCAGCGCGGTCAGATGATTGCCGAGCGCCTGGAGAAGGCGCGGATCCCCGGCGCCTGGGAAGGGGCGCTGCGACTGGCGGACGGTGGCGCCGTCACCCGCGGCCATTTTGCCCGTTTTCTGGTGGAGGCCGGCCATGCGAAAAACATGGCGGAAGTCTTCAAAAAATACCTTGCCCGCGGGAAAACCGGTTACGTGCCGCCGCAGTGGTGTACAATAAAACAAGCGATTGATGTGATTCATCATTCTGGCGGCAAGGCGGTGATTGCCCATCCCGGGCGCTACGATCTCTCCGCCAAGTGGTTGAAGCGGCTGTTGGCCCACTTTAGCGAGCAGGGCGGTGATGCCATGGAAGTGGCCCAGTGTCAGCAGGCGCCCCATGAACGCGCCCAGCTGGCCACCCTGGCCGTGCAGTTTGGTCTTCTGGCGTCGCAGGGATCCGATTTTCATCAGCCCTGCGCGTGGATCGAACTTGGCCGTAAGCTCTGGCTTCCTGCCGGCGTGGAAGGCGTCTGGCACAGTTGGGAAGCGGCCGCCGAATAAAAATTGAGAGGGAAGTATGAGCCAGTTTTTTTATATCCATCCGGATAACCCGCAGGCGCGGTTGATTAACCAGGCGGTGGAGATTGTGCGTAAGGGCGGGGTGATCGTTTATCCTACCGACTCCGGCTACGCGCTGGGCTGCAAAATTGAAGACAAGGGGGCGATGGAGCGGATCTGCCGCATCCGTCAGCTGCCGGACGGCCACAACTTTACCCTGATGTGCCGCGATCTGTCCGAGCTGTCAACCTACGCTTTTGTGGATAATGTGGCATTTCGCCTGATGAAAAACAACACGCCGGGCAACTATACCTTTATCCTTAAGGGGACCAAAGAGGTGCCGCGTCGGCTGCTGCAGGAGAAGCGTAAAACCATCGGCATGCGCGTCCCGTCTAACCCCATCGCTCAGGCGTTGCTCGAGACCTTAGGCGAGCCGATGCTCTCCACGTCGCTGATGCTGCCCGGCAGCGACTTTACCGAATCCGACCCGGAAGAGATCAAAGATCGTCTGGAGAAAGTGGTGGACCTCATCATTCACGGCGGTTTCCTTGGGCAGCAGCCGACCACGGTTATCGATCTCACTGAAGACACCCCGGTGGTGCTGCGCGAAGGCGTCGGCGACGTGAGGCCGTTTCTCTAAGGCTATCTGCCGGGCGGTGCATCATGCGCCGTCCGGTACCCCGCGTTTTCGCCCCGACGGCACGATAATCATCCATAGCGCTACACAAACCAGCAGCGCGCCGAGAATCAATCCTTTCTCCACTGTCTCTCCGAGGCAGAGATAGCCCCACAGCGCCGCAAAAGGTGGGATCAAAAAGGTCACCGACAGCGAACGCAGCGGCCCTATATCTGCAATCAAGCGAAAGTAGAGAATATACCCTGCCGCCGTGCAGACCACGCCCAGCATGACTATCGCTATCCACGGCAGACTCTGCCGCCAGTCTACGGCAGGCCCATGCCAGCAGGACCAGAGAAAGAAAGGAAACAGAAACAGCGTGGCGCCGACCTGGCTACCCAGCGCGACGCGTTCAGCCTCGAGGCCGCCTCGCTGCTGGATCCAGCGGCGGGTCAGAAAGCCGGCCAGACCGTAACAGGCGGTCGCGGTCAGGCAGGCGCCAATCCCCGGCAGCAGCAGGGCGGCGCTAAGGCCAGACGTCGGGCGCGCGATCACCGCCACGCCAATGGCGCCCAGTATCGCGCCGCCGCCTTTGCGCAGGGTTAACGGTTCTGCAAAGCATAACGCGCCGATCAGCACCCCCATCATCGGCGCCGTGGCGTTAAGCGTGGCGGAGTACCCTGCCGGCAGCCATTGCGCGGCAAGGCAGTACATGAGAAAAGGAAGGCCTGAATTAATGACCCCCAGCTGCAGAGTGGATGTGAATTTTCCCTGATACCCGCTCCATTTACCCTGCACGCCGAGTAACAGCCCGAGCGCGATAGCGGCGAACAGTACGCGAAGAAAAGCGCTGTTCAACGCCCCGAAGGCCGGGGTGGTGATGCGCATAAACAAAAAGCTGGCGCCCCAGAGGGCGGCGAGCAGCAGCAGGCGGCCATAGTCGATAACACGCATGATTGACTCCTTGTAGTCACGAAGGAAGTCAACTGTAGAACCCACGTGCAGCGTGCGACAAACGCGTTATGCTTACATGATTAAGTTTTTCTTAACCGAGGTTCCATACCCATGAAACTCCCGCCGCTGAATGCGTTGCGCTGCTTTGAGGCGGCGGCGCGGCTGCTCAGCCTGAAGCTGGCCGCCAGTGAGCTTTGCGTCACGCCCAGCGCCGTCAGCCAGCAGATTGCCCGCCTTGAGGAGACGCTGAATGTCCCGCTATTTATCCGTACTCCGCGACGGTTACAATTAACGGCGGTGGGAGATATCTACCTGCGGGCCGTTCAGCCGGCGTTTCATCAGATAGCCGCCGCCACCCAGCGTCTGCAGGTGCCCCCGGGACCAGAAAAGGTGGCTATCAGCTGTACCAGCGGCTTCGCCATTCAGTGGCTGCTGCCGCGGCTGGCTGATTTTGAACGACGCTATCCGCAGATAGAGATCCAGATCGGCACCACCAACCGGCTAGTGGATTTGCT
The DNA here is from genome assembly GCF_000195655.1 of Klebsiella sp. MS 92-3. Lineage (NCBI taxonomy): Bacteria > Pseudomonadati > Pseudomonadota > Gammaproteobacteria > Enterobacterales > Enterobacteriaceae > Klebsiella > Klebsiella sp. MS 92-3. The sequence continues at coordinate 83,053 of NZ_GL882786.1, read as the reverse complement.
GAGTGAAGGGATCGATTTTGCCGTGCGTCATGGTGTCGGCGGCTGGCCGGAACTGCAGGCTTACCGCCTGCTGGATGACGACCTGATGCCGGTCTGTAGCCCGCAACTGATTGCTCCGCGCCGGACGCTCACCGATGCGAGCGATCTACTGCAGTATCCGCTGCTGCACGATGAACATCGTGAAGACTGGGCGCTGTGGTGTGAGGCCGTGGGGCTGGCGCCGCACTTCGCGCGGCGTGGGCCGGTGTTCACTGATTCCAACGGCGTGACGGAGGCGGCGTTCGCCGGTATGGGGATGGCATTGCTGCGACGCTCATTCATAGCGCCTGCGCTGACGCAGGGGCGGCTGGTTAATCCTCTGGCGCAGCCCATCGCCTGTCCGCTGGCCTATCATCTGGTTTACCACGAGACCGCGCTGCTGGCGCCTGCCAACCGCTGTTTTCGCGACTGGCTGCTTGGCCAGCGCCCGGCCGTTGCTGAGGAGCACGCGTAGTGAGGGGGGCGCTGTCCGATAAAGATCCGTATGCGTGAATGGGCACAGGAGAATGAGGAAAATCTGTTCCATACTAAAGACGGGGCGCGGCGAACAGAAGCTTTCCCGACGAAGTTTTTCTTTTTACAGCGTACAGGTCGCGGAGAAGCGCTTTTTGTTGATAAATGAGAGCACCGTAACAGCTATACCGCAGATGAGGCTTAATCTTCCTAACCCGCAGATGATCAGTTCTGCTGAAATAATCATTTATCGACCCAAAGACAGATACCACCAATTAGTAGGGCAATAAAACCTACCAATGAACACAACAATTCGGCGATAAACCAGTATTTGATGTTTGCAGGTAGCTCCCGTATATAATCGACATCATCATTTTTTCTCTGAATAGACTTTTTGCCAAAGATCAATATGAGGGATCGCTATGCGCTAATTGCATACGTTTCCCTTATCCTCAGTTTCTTATGTAATTGATGATACTGATTGGGAGTGAATAAAATAGCCAAGTTTTGCTCTTGGCTATTTATTTCAATTAAATGAATGATGGTAAATAGAAAACTGATAACATCATGAATAGAAAAATAATACCGACCACGGAAAATCGTACTTTTACACGTAACCAATCGGTATACTGATTAGGAAGTTCTTTAATGAATCGAATTTGTTCATTATCCATTCCTCGCGTATGAAATGAGTTTTCTTTAAAGTATAATGCTTTAATAAAAAATGCATCACGCATAAACGAGAAAAAGAACCCCCCATCCTGATAAATTAAAGCCTCTACTGGTCTTGCGCCAAATTTTTCAACAAATAGCGAACAGAGAGTAATGAATTTATTTTTCGAAATGCGATCGTAAATAATTGAAATAACCCCCGTAAGTATTAGGCATAGACACAATACCAATCCAATCGAGTTACGATGCATAATTATAAAATTAATTACCGAAAGTTTCATACAGCTGCTCTCCACCCCATTCACCGAATGCGCCACCTGCACTACTACCGACATAGCCTAAACCAGCCCCAGCAATCACAGAGCAAGCAAGCCCTCCGACACCAGCAGTACCAACACCGATAGCGATACAAAGAGGTATTGCTAAATAGCCACCAGCAACACCAACCCCCGTACCTACAGCAAAGCTACCAATCTCAGTATACTTTTTCTTGGTACATTCAGCTTCGCGACCAACAGAACAAGCCTCATTTATTTCATTTAGTGAATGCAGTCCGCTAAAACCAATGCCTAAATAACCAGTGTAACGCATTGCTTTTACGTATTTAGCTGCCCGTTCGATGTGGGTAGCATAGCCTTCAATGTCACTGATCCCCGTTTCATTCCATTTGTGGGTAATAGAACTGCTGGATAGGCCAAGTGCTTTTTTTATTTTTGTATACTCTCCGAATTTCATAGCCTTATTCAGGAATCTGACTTTAAGTATTGATTCAAGCTCTTTAAACAACTGGCTACGTTGAACGTAAAATTGTTCTCCTAGCAACGAGCCTCTCGTTATGTAGGTATTCTTATACGTTTCTTGAATCTCTCTGAGTATTTTTTCGATACTCTCAAAGTATTTTCCAACAGGATCAGCAGCAAGGCCAATTCCTGTATCAGCGTAGCTGGTGAGATTAGCTATGGTTGCGTAGTGTTTGTGCAGCAAGTTAGCTTCCTGGATTGTCAGCGGTTCTAACGCCGCATCAACTCGCGCTTTCGCGGCTTTCATGTGGGCAATCTGCTCGTCGTCCTGTTTCTCTGGATCAACCAGAAGCATAATCGAACCAGCTTTGTATCTTTCATCCGGGCCGTTCAGAATAGAGAATAGCTCTTTTGCCCCTGCTGGTGGGTTTTCAGTGAATAACAGGCGTTGCCACGCTTCCGTAGTACCGCCATAAGTGATAACGGCAAAACCTGCATCTATACCTGTTTTCTTTTTTGCTGTTTGGGCGTTCTGTTCCGGTTCTGACTCAATCGGCCCTGGAAGTTCAGGCATCTTGACGAGGTGAGGTAGATCAGTGTGCGTTACCGTTGCTTCTCCACCAAGTTCGTAATCATCATCCCAGTTTGAATTGATGAATTTGGATTTACAGGGGCAGGAGCTATAACTGTGTAGTGTTCCGGCAATCCTTTTGCCGTGTATGTCATCATCAAGCCCACCACAAATACGGTAAAGCCCTGGATGTTTACCACAAGTTACTTTATGCCCTTCACAGGACATATCTCTGTCAAAATGCTGGTGGTCGCTCCATCCTTCAGTGATAACGCCACCACATCGTGTCTTATCACCTCTGAATAAATAGTATCCCTTAACGCCCATCAGTGCTTACTCCCTGACACGGTCAAGAATCCTTCCGGGAGTTCGCGGCCTTCACGAAAAACCAGTTTGCTGCACGATTGTGGGGTAGAGATTATTTCATCACCATTATCAAGCATACTGCCAACGAGTGCAGCGGATGCGCCCTGCATGATTCGGGCCTTGCCAGCACCGGAAATAATAGTGGACTCGCTGCCATCAGCATATACAACCTTGTCACCTACCCGAGCAACTTGTAATCCTCCGGTAGTCGCACCGCCTGAAGCATGGCGAATGACTCCACCGCGACGGGTCAGACTTCCAACGACTGCAAACCGGAAAATGTGAGCTAACGGGCGGCTTAGATGCTGTTTTTTAATTTCCTCAAGTTCTTTCCGGGTTTTGTCATCGCAGAGTGACAAAAGCTCTTCGTCGTAAGGCGGTTGTGATTGGGCCTCATTAATTTCGGGTGTGATTTCGTTGGTATATTGCTGCATAAGTCCCTCTGCTTGTTGTGAATTAATCTTCATACGTAATTCATTGTACAAATAACACCCATGTGCCGGAAGTTGTTTTTCATAAAAATGAAACTGCGTTTTAAAATATTTATTTTGTGAATGTTATGGCGCGATTCATTTACTATCGATTATGTCGAAGCTTTTGCTGTACGGGCAATGCTGCGACTCCGTGACGAAGGTTAATGTGTAGATACTGTTGGAATAGACACACAGCGTTTTCCCGTTCGCTGTGCTTGACTGTTCCGGATTGCTCATCGTTATACGTCTAAGTTCAGAAAGACTCAGGCGCACAAAACTTGTTGAATCATTTAGTCTAAAATTCGTGTAGTATGTGCGCCCACGAATCATTGTGTGACAGCTTGTGTGGTACGTTGTTTGCCATGCTGTGTGCCATGAAATATTTACAGATCAGTGAGTTAAGTTGAGTTTTAGGCTAACTCGTTGTTTTTGAAAGCATACCAGACGCCTGGGAAGGCGACACCTTAAGGAAGCTCAATGAGCGAGAAACTGCAAAAAGTGCTGGCCCGCGCCGGCCACCGCCCCCCCCCC
>NZ_GL882786.1:75502-79119 GCF_000195655.1 Klebsiella sp. MS 92-3 | reverse complement strand
CCCCCCCCCCCCCCCCCCCCGCCCCCCGCCGTGAAATTGAAGCGAAAATCGAAGCTGGCCGCGTCAGCGTCGACGGCAAAATCGCCACCCTCGGCGATCGTGTGGAAATTGTTCCTGGTTTAAAAATTCGTATCGATGGTCATCTGATCTCGGTGAAAGAGTCTGCCGAGCAGATCTGCCGCGTGCTGGCTTACTATAAGCCGGAAGGCGAGCTGTGCACCCGTAACGATCCGGAAGGACGCCCGACGGTGTTTGATCGTCTGCCTAAACTGCGCGGCGCGCGCTGGATTGCCGTTGGTCGTCTGGACGTGAATACCTGCGGCCTGCTGCTGTTCACCACCGATGGCGAACTGGCCAACCGCCTGATGCACCCGAGCCGTGAAGTCGAGCGTGAATACGCCGTTCGCGTTTTCGGCCAGGTGGATGATGATAAGCTGCGCCAGCTGTCGCGCGGCGTACAGTTAGAAGATGGTCCGGCAGCGTTTAAAACCATCAAATTCACCGGCGGCGAAGGGATTAACCAGTGGTATAACGTTACCCTGACCGAAGGGCGTAACCGCGAAGTGCGTCGCCTGTGGGAAGCGGTCGGCGTGCAGGTCAGCCGTCTGATCCGCGTGCGCTACGGCGATATTCTGCTGCCGAAAGGCCTGCCGCGCGGCGGCTATACCGAGCTGGACCTGGCGCAGACCAACTACCTGCGCGAGCTGGTGGAGCTCACGCCGGAAACCAGCTCTAAGGTTGCCGTCGAAAAAGACCGTCGGCGGTTGAAAGCCAATCAGATCCGTCGGGCGGTGAAGCGTCACAGCCAGACCAGCGCTAATCCGCGCCAGGGTAACAACAGCAACCGTCGTTCCAGTACTCGCAATAAGACTAACGGTTAATGTTATGCGTTCCGGTGACTTGCCGCCGGAACGCGTACTTCCTTCCGCGCTATCAGGCCCTCAGTAGTCAATCCCCATCTGCGCTTTAATCCCGGCATCAAATGCATGCTTGACCGGACGCAGTTCGCTGACGGTATCGGCCAGTTCAATAATATCGCGATGACAGCCGCGGCCGGTGATGATCACCGACTGATGGGCAGGGCGCTCACGCAGGGCGCTCAGCACCGACTCCAGCGGCAGGTAATCATACGCCACCATGTAGGTCAGCTCGTCCAGCAGCACCAGATCGAGCTGGTCGTCAGCGAGCATACGGCGGGCATGCTCCCAGACCGCCAGGCAGGCGGCGGTGTCGCTGTCGCGATCCTGGGTGTTCCAGGTGAAGCCGGTGGCCATCACCTGAAATTCGACGCCGTGAGGCTCCAGCAGATTACGCTCGCCGTTAGGCCAGGTCCCCTTGATAAACTGGATCACGCCGACTTTTTTGCCATGGCCGACGGCGCGGGTCGCGGTGCCAAAGGCGGCGGTGGTTTTGCCTTTGCCGTTGCCGGTAAAGACCATCACAATGCCGCGCTCGTCCTGGGCCGCCGCCACCCGGGCGTCAACTTTATCTTTCAGCCGCTGCTGGCGTTCGCGGTAGCGTTCATCACTCATTGGGCAATTCCTGGTTTACGTCCCGGTTGGGCGTCGAAGGTCATTCCCGTCTTGCGACGACTGTCGTCACCCATCAGCCACAGATAGACGGGCATAATGTCAGCGGGGGTTTTCAGTTTCAGCGGATCTTCCGTCGGGAACGCGCTGGCGCGCATTCCGGTGCGAGTGCCGCCGGGGTTGATACAGTTTACCCGCAGGTGGCGGCTTTGATACTCGTCGGCCAGCACCTGCATCATCCCTTCGGTGGCGAATTTGGAAACGGCATAGGCGCCCCAGTTGGCGCGGCCCTGACGACCGACGCTGGATGAGGTGAAGACCAGCGAGCCCGATTCCGAACGGAGTAATAAAGGAAGAAGCGCCTGGGTCAGCATAAAGGTGCCATTAACGTTCACCTGCATCACCTGCTGCCAGACCTCCGGCTTCTGCTCTTCCATTGGGCAGATGTCGCCGAGCAGGCCAGCGTTATGCAGCACGCCGTCAAGGCGGGGATAGTGCATGCTGATCTGCTGCGCCAGCTGCTGGCACGCCTGGGGCGTACAGGTGAGCAGGTCGAGGGTAAACCAGCGAGGGGGAATACCACCCTCACGCTCAATCTCCTGGGCGACGGTGCGCAGTTTGTCGTCGTTGCGACCCAGCAGGATAACGCTGGCGCTATAGCGCGCGTAGGTCAGGGCCGCTTCACGACCAATCCCGTCGCTGGCCCCGGTGACCAGGATGATGCGATCTTTCAGCAAGTGACGTTGTGGTTGATAATGCACGGCAACTCCTTGGGCGATCGGTTCCCGATCGCGCTTCATCTTTGGTATCTCACTTTTGCGCTGTTATGCCTGAAAGCGCCCGCCATTGCAATCGGCGAAGCGGAAAGTATTCACAAAATTAATATCTTGCAACGATTTCAGCCGCGCGAAAAAAAACAGAATCCGCTGCGCAGAGAACACAAAGCACAAAGACTTCTCGCCAGCGGCTGAGGTACACTGTGCAGCAACGTCAGTGCTTTACACAAGGTGAAAACGTGGAATTACTTGCTCAGTACGGCTTATTTTTAGCCAAGATCGCGACGGTTGTCGTCGCCATCGCGGTGATTGCCGCTATTATCGTCAACCTCGCTCAGCGCAAGAAGCAGCGCGGCGAGCTGCGGGTGACCAATCTTAGCGAGCATTATAAAGAGATGAAGGAATCGCTGGCGGTGGCGCTGCTGGACGGCCCGCAGCAGAAGCAGTGGCATAAGGCGCAGAAGAAAAAGCAAAAACAAGAGGCGAAGGCGGCCAAAGCGCGGGCGAAGCTGGGCAATGCCGAGCCGGAAGGCAAGCCGCGCGCCTGGGTGCTGGATTTCAAAGGCAGTATGGATGCTCATGAGGTCAATAGCCTGCGGGAAGAGATCACCGCGGTACTGGCGGCGGCGAAAGCGCGCGATCAGGTGGTGATTCGCCTGGAAAGCCCCGGCGGGGTGGTGCACGGCTACGGTCTGGCCGCCTCTCAGCTGCAGCGTTTGCGCGACAAGCAGATCCCGCTGACGGTGTCGGTCGACAAAGTGGCGGCCAGCGGCGGCTATATGATGGCCTGCGTGGCGAACAAAATTGTCTCGGCGCCGTTTGCGATCCTCGGATCTATTGGTGTGGTGGCGCAGATCCCGAACCTGCACCGCTTCCTGAAGAATAAAGATATCGATATCGAACTGCACACTGCCGGGCAGTACAAACGAACGCTCACCATGCTGGGCGAAAATACCGAGGAAGGGCGGCGCAAGTTCCGCGAGGATCTCAATGAGACACATCATTTGTTCAAGGATTTCGTCCACCGGATGCGTCCGGGACTTGATATTGAGCAGGTGGCCACCGGCGAACACTGGTACGGGGTGCAGGCGCTGGAAAAAGGTCTGGTGGATGCGGTTGAAACCAGCGATGAGCTGCTGCTGGGGCTGATGGAGAGCCACGAGGTGATCGGGGTGCGTTATCAACAGCGTAAGAAGATGCTCGACCGCTTTACCGGTAGCGCGTCGGAGAGCGCCGATCGGCTTCTGCTGCGCTGGTGGCAGCGCGGTCAGAAACCGCTGATGTAAATAACATAACGCGAGGCCTGGGCCTC
>NZ_GL882786.1:69719-75366 GCF_000195655.1 Klebsiella sp. MS 92-3 | reverse complement strand
GTCCGACAGCTCGTGAGCAAGATACTTAAACATGTTAAATACCGCTGTACTCTTCGGCGTCGGTAGTCCCTGCTCATCAAGGTAAAACTCACCGCTAAACACCAGGACATTGTTGCGCTGAACGACGTCGGTGGCTTCGATACCGGCTAACGTATCCTCATGTTCGCGAATAAGTTTGTTGGCTTTTTCGAGCAGCGTCTGGCGATCGATTGGTTGGGTTGTACCTTGCATAACGGACTCCTCTTTTTCTCCGCGCGTAGTTTACGCCGCGCGGCGGCGTGGGGCAAATTTTCCATGCATAAATCAGGGGTAATGGTAACCAGTGGAGAAACAGCCGTTTACTGGCGGGATTTGCTTTTGCATGCTAATAAAGTTGCGTAACGAATTTTATCAGGTACAGTGTGACGCTTTCGGCGATCTGGCAACAGATTTGCTTGACATTCGGCCAAAAATTCTTCGTGCTATGTCACCTGACGAGAAAAAGTCAGCAAACTCAAGCGCCTGGTTTTACGGAGATGAAACGGGTGTTCAGGGTTGATATTCACCGACGGTGCCGCAACATATGAGGCAGTCGCCAGTGGAGGGTGTATGAATGTGCGATGTATTCCTGGATGAATCAAATTAGGTAAAGGTGAATATGGGTAAAGCTCTCGTTATCGTTGAGTCCCCGGCAAAAGCCAAAACGATCAATAAGTATCTGGGTAATGACTACGTGGTGAAATCCAGCGTCGGTCATATCCGCGATTTGCCGACCAGTGGATCAGCTTCCAAAAAGAGCGCCGACTCTACCGCCACCAAAGGGGCTAAAAAGCCTAAAAAGGACGAACGTAGTGCTCTGGTTAACCGTATGGGCGTGGACCCATGGCATGACTGGAATGCGCACTATGAAGTACTTCCGGGTAAAGAAAAGGTAGTTTCAGAACTCAAACAGTTGGCGGAAAAAGCTGACCACATCTATCTCGCAACCGACCTTGACCGCGAAGGGGAAGCCATTGCCTGGCACCTGCGGGAAGTCATCGGCGGCGATGAACAGCGTTACAGCCGCGTGGTGTTCAATGAGATCACCAAAAACGCTATTCGTCAGGCCTTTGAAAAGCCGGGCGAACTGAATATCGATCGGGTTAACGCCCAGCAGGCGCGTCGTTTTATGGACCGCGTGGTGGGCTATATGGTTTCGCCGCTGCTGTGGAAAAAAATCGCCCGTGGTCTTTCTGCCGGGCGCGTGCAGTCCGTCGCGGTCCGCCTGGTGGTGGAGCGTGAACGTGAAATTAAAGCGTTCGTCCCGGAAGAGTACTGGGAAGTCGACGCCAGCACCACCACGCCGGGCGGTGACGCCCTGCCGCTGCAGGTGACCCATAAGGACGATAAGCCGTTCCGTCCGGTCAGCCGCGATGAGACCATGGCGGCGGTATCGCTGCTGGAAAAAGCCAGCTACAGCGTACTGGAGCGTGAAGATAAGCCGACCAGCAGCAAGCCGGGCGCGCCGTTCATCACCTCCACCCTGCAGCAGGCGGCCAGCACCCGTCTGGGCTTCGGCGTGAAAAAGACCATGATGATGGCTCAGCGACTCTATGAGGCAGGGCACATCACCTATATGCGTACCGATTCCACCAACCTGAGTCAGGACGCGCTGAACATGGTTCGCGGCTACATCAGCGACAAGTTTGGCAAAAAATATCTGCCGGATAGCGCGAACCAGTACGCCAGCAAAGAAAACTCGCAGGAAGCGCACGAAGCGATTCGTCCGTCTGATGTGAACGTGCTGGCGGAAACGCTGAAAGATATGGAAGCGGATGCGCAGAAGCTTTATCAGCTGATCTGGCGCCAGTTTGTCGCCTGTCAGATGACGCCGGCGCAGTACGACTCCACCACGCTGACCGTGGCTGCGGGTGATTTCAAACTGAAAGCGCGCGGTCGCACTTTACGTTTCGACGGCTGGACAAAAGTCATGCCGGCGCTGCGCAAGGGCGATGAAGACCGGACGCTGCCGCTGGTCAAACAGGGCGACCGCCTGAGCCTGGTGGAGCTGACGCCTGCGCAGCACTTTACCAAGCCGCCGGCGCGTTTCAGCGAGGCCTCGCTGGTGAAAGAGCTGGAAAAACGCGGGATTGGCCGTCCGTCGACCTACGCGTCGATCATTTCGACCATTCAGGATCGCGGCTACGTGCGGGTGGAAAATCGTCGTTTTTACGCCGAAAAAATGGGCGAGATCGTTACCGACCGGCTGGAAGAAAACTTCCGCGATCTGATGAACTACGATTTTACCGCGCAGATGGAGGATCGCCTCGACCAGGTTGCGAACCACCAGGCCGAGTGGAAAGAGGTGCTGAACCACTTCTTCGGCGATTTTACCACCCAGCTGGCGACGGCAGAGAAAGATCCGGAAGAGGGCGGCATGCAGCCGAACCCGATGGTGCTCACCAGCATCGACTGCCCGACCTGCGGCCGTAAAATGGGGATCCGTACCGCCAGCACCGGCGTTTTCCTCGGCTGTTCGGGCTATGCCTTGCCGCCGAAAGAGCGGTGCAAAACCACCATCAACCTGGTGCCGGAGAACGAAGTCCTCAACGTGCTGGAAGGCGATGACGCGGAAACCAACGCGCTGCGCGCCAAACGTCGCTGCCAGAAGTGTGGGACGGCGATGGACAGCTACCTTATCGATCCTAAGCGTAAGCTGCACGTCTGTGGTAATAACCCGACCTGCGACGGCTACGAGATTGAAGAGGGCGAATTCCGCATCAAGGGCTATGACGGCCCGGTGGTGGAGTGCGAGAAGTGCGGGTCTGAAATGCACCTGAAAATGGGGCGTTTCGGTAAGTACATGGCCTGTACCAACGACGAGTGTAAGAACACGCGTAAGATCCTGCGCAATGGCGAAGTGGCTCCGCCGAAGGAAGATCCGGTGCCGCTGCCGGAGCTGCCGTGTGAGAAGTCTGACGCCTACTTTGTGCTGCGCGACGGGGCGGCGGGCGTCTTCCTGGCGGCCAACACCTTCCCGAAATCACGGGAAACGCGTGCGCCGCTGGTGGAGGAGCTGTACCGCTTCCGCGATCGTCTGCCGGAAAAACTGCGTTATCTCGCCGATGCGCCGCAGCAGGATCCGGAAGGCAATAAAACGCTGGTACGCTTTAGCCGTAAAACCAAGCAGCAGTACGTGGCGTCCGAAAAAGAGGGCAAAGCGACCGGCTGGTCAGCTTTCTTTATCGACGGTAAGTGGACGGAAGCCAAAAAGTAATGGCGTTCGTTCGGGCAGGAAAAGCGCGCTTTTCCTGCTCAGGCGACCGGCAGAGAGAGTGCATTTCTCTGCCGTGTCGTCTTCCCCTCTTTGCGTTAATTTCCTCCCCTTATAACCACCTATATTATTTTTCGTTAGCGTCTATACAGTGTTGATATAAATGATATAGTGGTTATAGTTAATGCCTTTTTTATTATTAAAACGTCTTATACATCATCGCTTTCAGGATGCATTGCGGCGCCACTATGGCCAACTGCCGGGAGCCCAGGGCCTTCATCGGCGACAAGTTGCCTGAACGTAAAGTGTATTAAGCGGCTTCATTTTACGCGCAAACGGATATCAGCCATGAAACTACAACAGCTTCGCTACATCGTTGAGGTGGTTAACCATAACCTGAATGTTTCATCCACCGCCGAAGGGCTCTATACCTCCCAGCCGGGTATCAGTAAGCAGGTCCGCATGCTGGAGGATGAGCTGGGCATTCAGATCTTTGCCCGCAGCGGTAAACACTTAACCCAGGTGACGCCGGCCGGGCAGGAGATCATCCGCATCGCCCGCGAAGTGCTGTCGAAAGTCGATGCCATCAAATCTGTCGCCGGAGAGCATACCTGGCCTGACAAAGGGTCTCTTTACGTCGCCACCACCCATACCCAGGCGCGCTATGCGTTACCGGGAGTGATCAAGGGGTTTATTGAACGCTACCCGCGGGTGTCGCTGCATATGCATCAGGGCTCGCCGACTCAGATTGCGGAGGCTGTGTCGAAAGGCAATGCCGATTTCGCCATCGCCACCGAGGCGCTGCATCTGTATGACGATCTGGTGATGCTGCCATGCTATCACTGGAACCGGTCGATTGTAGTGACCCCCGAGCATCCTCTGGCCACCAAGGGCTCGGTGTCCATAGAGGAACTGGCCCAGTATCCATTGGTAACCTATACCTTTGGTTTTACCGGCCGCTCAGAACTGGATACCGCGTTTAACCGTGCGGGCCTGACGCCGCGCATTGTTTTTACCGCCACCGATGCCGACGTCATCAAAACCTATGTTCGCCTGGGGCTGGGGGTAGGGGTAATCGCCAGCATGGCGGTGGATCCGGTCTCTGACCCGGATCTGGTGAAGCTGGATGCGAACGGTATTTTCAGCCACAGCACCACTAAGATAGGTTTCCGCCGTAGCACCTTCTTACGAAGCTACATGTATGATTTTATTCAACGTTTTGCTCCCCATTTGACCAGGGACGTGGTAGATACCGCGGTGGCTTTACGCTCGAATGAAGATATTGAAGCGATGTTCAAAGATATAAAACTTCCGGAAAAATAACCCTGAAAATAATAATGGCACTCCCTGCGAGGAGTGCCATTAACTATGATGGACTGTATTTAACAACTTAAACCTCGAACCAATCACAAAATTAATAATTTTTGGCAACACGTTTTTCATTATGCCCGCCGCGATCAAATAACCGGTTAAATATATTCCATCAGGCCTAAATTCACTGGATTAATCTTTTATCCATAATTAAGATTTATCTGTACCTGATGATTTGAGCAATTGGTGGTGACAATATGATAAGTAATATCGATTACATGAAACTGGCGATGTCATACGAGAATGACAAAACCGAAATCGATCCCGTTCTGCGTAGTCGCGTATGGGGCGTAGTGTTGGTAGGGTTGGCGATGTTCTGGAGCATCATCGCGCTCACCATCTGCAACATCTGGATTGTCAGCTAAAGCTGTAGGTCATCGTTGTAGATACATGTCATTTTTATGACAGTGAAAGGAAACTGTAATATAAAATCAGTGACCGGCAATACAGGGAGAATATATTTTGCCGCTGGATTCATCCAACCTGAAATCACTCACCAGAGCTAATCACTGCCAGCTGGCCGATTAGCTCTTTTTTTGTCCTCGTGTACTAATACAATATCGGCATACGCCCTCTTTGCACTATTTTGGTGCTATTTCGCCTGCTCTCGGATAATTCCCGTTTCCTCTCTCTCTGTCTCGTCGTATTTAGCAATTTGGGTTGTTATCAAAGTGTTATGCTCAGTATGTGTTATCTTTAATGGAGACCCTGAGGAGAATCAGGGTATGCCATCCCTGAGATAAAGGAGGAGCTATGTCGTCAACCCTACGAGAAGCCAGTAAGGACACGCTGCAGGTCAACGATAAAACCTGGCATTACTACAGTCTGCCGTTGGCGGAGAAGCAGCTGGGCGAGATCAGTCGACTGCCCAAGTCGCTGAAGGTGCTGATGGAGAACCTGCTGCGCTGGCAGGACGGTGACTCGGTAACTGAAGAAGATATTCGCGCCCTGGCCGGCTGGCTGCAACAGGCCCATGCCGACCGGGAAATCGCCTACCGTCCGGCACGCGTCCTGATGCAGGACTTTACCGGCGTGCCGGCGGTA
>NZ_GL882786.1:67271-69602 GCF_000195655.1 Klebsiella sp. MS 92-3 | reverse complement strand
CCGCTATCGCCGGTTGACCTGGTGATCGACCACTCGGTGACCGTTGACCGCTTCGGCGACGACGAGGCCTTCGAAGACAACGTCCGCCTGGAAATGGAGCGGAACCACGAACGCTACGCTTTTCTGCGCTGGGGGCAGCAGGCCTTCAGCCGCTTCAGCGTGGTGCCGCCGGGCACCGGTATTTGCCACCAGGTGAACCTGGAATACCTTGGCCGGGCGGTCTGGAGCGAGGAGGTGAACGGCCAGTGGATGGCGTGGCCGGATACGCTGGTGGGCACCGACTCCCATACCACCATGATTAATGGTCTTGGCGTGCTGGGCTGGGGCGTGGGCGGGATTGAAGCGGAAGCCGCTATGCTGGGCCAGCCGGTGTCAATGCTGATCCCCGATGTTGTGGGCTTTAAGCTCAGCGGCAAACTGCGCGAAGGCATCACCGCCACTGACCTGGTACTGACGGTTACCCAAATGCTGCGTCAGCATGGCGTCGTCGGCAAGTTTGTTGAATTCTACGGTGACGGCCTGGATACCTTACCCCTTGCCGACAGGGCGACCATCGCCAATATGGCGCCGGAGTATGGCGCCACCTGTGGCTTTTTCCCTATCGATGACGTAACGCTCAGCTATATGCGTCTCAGCGGCCGTAGCGAAGAACAGGTCGCGCTGGTGGAAGCCTACGCTAAAGCCCAGGGCATGTGGCGCCAGCCTGGCGATGAGCCGGTCTTTACCAGTACCCTGGCGCTGGATATGAGCAGCGTCGAAGCGAGCCTCGCCGGGCCGAAGCGACCGCAGGATCGCGTGGCGCTGGGCGATGTTCCGAAAGCCTTCGCCGCCAGCGGCGAGCTGGAGGTTAACCACCTTCAGCGTCAGCGTCAGCCGGTTGACTATACGCTGAACGGGCATCACTATTCGCTACCGGATGGCGCGGTGGCTATTGCAGCGATTACCTCCTGCACCAATACCTCTAACCCCAGCGTGTTGATGGCCGCCGGCCTGCTGGCGAAAAAAGCCGTCGAACGCGGCCTGCAGCCGCAGCCGTGGGTGAAAGCTTCTCTGGCCCCAGGCTCGAAAGTGGTGTCGGATTATCTGGCCCATGCCGGCCTGACGCCTTACCTCGACCAGCTCGGCTTCAATCTGGTGGGATATGGTTGCACCACCTGTATCGGTAACTCCGGTCCATTGCCTGAACCTATCGAAGAAGCGATCAAAAAAGGCGATCTGACCGTCGGGGCAGTGCTCTCCGGTAACCGTAACTTCGAAGGGCGTATTCATCCGCTGGTGAAAACCAACTGGCTGGCCTCGCCGCCGTTGGTGGTCGCCTATGCGCTGGCGGGGAACATGAATATCGACCTCACCCGCGAGCCGTTGGGACAGGGCAAGAATGGCGAGCCGGTCTATCTGAAAGATATCTGGCCGAGCGGGGAGGAGATTGCCCGCGCGGTGGAACAGGTCTCCACCGAGATGTTCCGCAAAGAGTACGCGGAAGTGTTTTCCGGCACTGAGGAGTGGAAGGCGATCAAGGTGGAGGCGTCAGATACCTACGACTGGCAGGAGGACTCGACCTATATTCGCTTGTCGCCGTTCTTTGACGAGATGGGCGCCGAGCCGCTGCCGGTAGAGGATATTCGCGGCGCGCGGATCCTCGCCATGCTGGGCGACTCAGTCACCACGGACCACATTTCGCCGGCGGGGAGCATCAAAGCCGATAGTCCGGCAGGCCGCTATCTGCAGGAGCATGGGGTTGCCCGGCGCGACTTTAACTCCTATGGTTCCCGTCGCGGTAACCATGAGGTGATGATGCGTGGCACCTTCGCCAATATCCGCATCCGTAACGAAATGGTCCCAGGGGTGGAAGGGGGTATGACCCGCCATCTGCCGGATCCTGAACCGATGGCGATTTACGATGCGGCGATGCTGTACAAGGCTGAGGGTACACCGCTGGCGGTGATTGCCGGTAAGGAGTATGGCTCAGGTTCCAGCCGTGACTGGGCGGCGAAGGGGCCGCGCCTGCTGGGGATTCGGGTAGTGATCGCCGAGTCCTTCGAGCGTATCCATCGTTCCAACCTGATCGGAATGGGCATTTTGCCGCTGGAGTTCCCGCAGGGCGTCACCCGCAAAACGCTACGGTTGACAGGGGAAGAGCGGATTGATATCAGCAATCTGCAGTCGCTTCAGCCTGGCGCTACGGTGCCGGTGACCCTGACTCGCGCTGACGGCTCGCAGGAAGCGATCCCTTGTCGGTGCCGTATCGACACGGCGACCGAACTCACCTACTACCGCAACGACGGCATCCTGCACTACGTTATTCGTAATATGCTGTGAAACAAAGGGGCC
>NZ_GL882786.1:36577-67218 GCF_000195655.1 Klebsiella sp. MS 92-3 | reverse complement strand
TGTGTACTCCTTACAGGGGGTGAGCCGCGGGGCGCCGCCCCCCCCCCCCCCCCCCCTCTTTTTCGGTTATTCCACCGGTTTATTCCGTCGGCTTGCTGTTCAGCAGATGGCCCATCTTGGCGGCTTTGGTGTCCAGATAGTGAGCGTTTTTCGGGTTACGCCCGACGATCAGCGGCACCCGCTCCACAATGTTGATCCCGGCTTCGGTAAGAATTTCCACTTTTTTCGGGTTATTGGTTAATAACCGCACCTGCTCAACGTTGAGCAATTTGAACATGTCGGCGCACAAGGTGAAATCGCGCTCATCGGCGGCGGAGCCAAGGTGATGGGTCGCCTCGACAGTGTCGTAGCCCTGATCCTGCAGCGCGTAGGCGCGGATCTTATTCAATAAACCAATGTTGCGTCCTTCCTGGCGGTGATAGAGCAGGATCCCCCGACCTTCTTCAGCGATATGCGACAGAGCCGCTTCCAGCTGAAAGCCGCAATCACAGCGCAGGCTAAACAGGGCATCGCCCGTCAAACACTCTGAATGTACGCGGGCGAGGACCGGCGACTGCCCTGATATATCGCCATACACCAGCGCGACATGATCCTGTCCGGTTGCCAGTTCTTCAAAACCCACCATCAGGAAATCGCCCCAGGGGGTTGGCAGTTTGGCTTCTGCCACACGTTTAAGCTGCATGTGATTCTCCAGATTCTGTCAGCACCTGACTGTGCTTTCTGTTTCCCGCTATTTTGCCACAACGCCTGGACGTTCTCCTAATCGCGAACGGTTAGCCGTGTGGAAAGCGCACAAACGATCTACTTTCCGCTATGATGTTCATCTACAAGGAGAAGGAGAGAAAATGCTGTTGATAGCCCGACGAACTGCTCTCGCGGCGGCGCTGCTGCTGGTTATGCCCCTCACGGTCTGGCTTTCCGGGTGGCTGTGGCAGCCTGGACTGCCGGTTGCCATGTTGAAAAGCCTGTGGTGGGTGACGGAAACGGTGACCCAGCCGTGGGGAATTATCACTCATGTCGTGCTTTGCGGCTGGTTCCTCTGGTGTCTGCGCTTTCGCCTGCGCGCGGCGTTGATCCTGTTCCTTATCCTTGCCGCCGCTATCCTGGCGGGACAGGGGGCGAAATCCTGGGTCAAGGCGCGGGTCCAGGAGCCGAGACCGTTCGTCATCTGGCTGGAAAACACAAGGCAGGTGCCGGTGACGCAATTCTACGCGTTAAAGCGTAAAGAACGCGCTAAACTGGTGCATGAACAGCTGGCGCAGGCGCAGGACATTCCGTCATTTTTACGCAAACACTGGCAGAAGGAGACGGGGTTTGCTTTCCCGTCAGGTCACACCATGTTTGCCGCCAGCTGGGCGTTACTCGCTGCGGGGCTGCTGTGGCCGCGTCGCCGCTGGGGCACAATCGCGGTGCTGCTGGTGTGGGCGACGGCGGTGATGGGCAGTCGCCTGGCGCTGGGCATGCACTGGCCGCTGGATCTCATCGTCGCCACGCTGATCTCCTGGCTGCTGGTCACGGTGGCCTGCTGGCTGACGCAGCGCCTTTGTGGGCCGCTCTCGCCGCCCGGAGAAGAGGCGCAGGATATTAAAAAACGGATGCCTGAAGCGGAATAATGTTGATTTTAGCGGCATCCGACCGCATATCCTGAAGAGTTGCCATGCTTTTTCATTCCACCGCTGCGGCGAAAATGATACTTTATAGGGCTGAAAGCGGGCTTTTTTCGCGCAACCCACATAACGGGAAGTCATGTGAAATATTTACTCATTTTCTTACTGGTGTTAGCAATCTTCGTCATTTCAGTGACGCTGGGGGCGCAGAATGACCAACAGGTCACTTTCAACTATTTACTCGCTCAGGGTGAATTCCGCATATCGACGCTGCTGGCGGTGCTGTTTGCCGCAGGCTTTGCCATTGGCTGGCTGATCTGCGGCCTGTTCTGGCTGCGGGTGCGCGTCTCACTGGCGCGCGCGGAGCGGAAAATTAAGCGTCTTGAGCATCAGATTGCCCCCGTCAGCCCGGCGGCTGTCGACGCAGGCGTGCCTGCGGTGAAGGAATAACCTCTTATGCTGGAGTTGTTGTTTCTGCTTTTACCCGTTGCCGCCGCTTACGGCTGGTACATGGGGCGCAGAAGTGCACAACAGTCCAAACAGGACGATGCTAGCCGCCTGTCGCGAGATTACGTGGCGGGGGTTAACTTCCTGCTCAGCAACCAGCAGGATAAAGCCGTCGACCTGTTCCTTGATATGCTGAAAGAGGATACCGGTACCGTTGAGGCGCACCTGACGCTCGGTAATTTGTTCCGTTCGCGCGGCGAAGTCGACCGCGCGATCCGAATTCACCAGAGCCTGATGGAAAGCGCGTCGTTAACCTACGATCAGCGCCTGTTGGCGGTGCAGCAGCTGGGACGGGATTATATGGCCGCCGGACTGTATGACCGCGCGGAAGACATGTTCAAACAGCTGGTGGATGAGACCGATTTCCGCCTCGGCGCGCTGCAGCAACTGCTGCAGATTTACCAGGCGACCAGCGACTGGCAGTCGGCTATTGAAGTGGCTGAACGGCTGGTGAAGCTGGGGAAAGAGAAACATCGTGGCGAAATCGCCAACTTCTGGTGCGAACTGGCCCTGCAGCAGATGGCAGCCAACGATCTGGATAAAGCGATGGCGTTGTTGAGAAAAGGCGCCGCCGCGGACCGCACCAGCGCCCGGGTATCGATCATGATGGGCCGGGTGTGGATGGAAAAGGGCGACTACGCCAAAGCGGTGGAGAGCCTCGAGCGGGTTATCGATCAGGATAAAGAGCTGGTGGGTGAAACGCTGGAGATGCTGCAGACCTGCTACCAGCAGCTCGGCAAAACCGATGAATGGGAAGTTTTTCTGCGCCGCTGCGTGGAGGAGAACGCCGGGGCGACCGCCGAACTGATGCTGGCGCAGATCCTTGAGCAGCGGGAAGGCGTCGAAGCGGCGCAAAACTACGTCACCCGGCAGCTGGAACGCCACCCGACCATGCGCGTCTTCCATAAGCTGATGGACTACCATCTCAACGAAGCGGAAGAAGGGCGGGCGAAAGAAAGCCTTGGGGTGCTGCGAAACATGGTTGGTGAGCAGGTGCGCAGCAAACCACGCTATCGCTGCCAGAAATGCGGATTTACCGCTCATACACTCTACTGGCATTGTCCATCCTGCCGCTCGTGGGCGACCATTAAACCCATTCGCGGTCTCGACGGCCAGTAAAGCCAAAAAAAAGCCCTCCATTAGTTACAACATACTTATGACTTCACTCCTCTCCAGGCGCGGCCCCGGCAGCGCCATCGTCCGGTCAGGGCAGGTACGGCAGTCTGTTATTTTGTTCGCTTCACAGGTAGAATGCTGCCCGTTTACCTTTTTTGCGCCACCCCGGCGCCCATCAACACTAAGGTCTGGTCATGACGTCTACAGCTATCCCATCTTCCCGCGCTGTCACATCCTCTCCCGTTGTGGTTGCGCTCGACTATGATAATCGCGATAAAGCGCTGGCATTTGTCGACCGCATCGACCCGCGCGACTGCCGCCTGAAGGTGGGCAAAGAGATGTTCACCCTGCTGGGCCCGCAGTTTGTCCGCGATCTGCATCAGCGTGGGTTTGAGGTGTTCCTGGACCTTAAGTTTCACGATATTCCCAACACCACCGCCCGCGCGGTGGCCGCAGCGGCTGAGCTGGGCGTATGGATGGTGAATGTCCATGCTTCCGGCGGCGCGCGAATGATGACCGCCGCGCGCGAAGCGCTGCTGCCGTTTGGCAAAGATGCGCCGTTGCTGATCGCTGTCACGGTGCTCACCAGCATGGAGTCCAGCGATCTACAGGATCTGGGCATTACCTTATCTCCGGCTGACTACGCGGCGAAGCTGGCGGCGCTGACCCAACGCTGCGGCCTTGATGGGGTGGTGTGTTCAGCCCAGGAGGCGGTGCGCTTTAAGCATGAGCTGGGGCAGGCGTTTAAGCTGGTGACCCCGGGGATTCGTCCGCAGGGCAGCGACGCTGGCGATCAGCGGCGAATTATGACTCCTGAGCAGGCTCAGGAAGCTGGGGTAGACTATATGGTGATTGGTCGCCCGGTTACTCAGTCGGCGGATCCAGCCGCGACGCTGCGGGCGATCAACGATTCTCTGCGCAAGGGGGCATAATGAGCGATTCCAACAGCCGTCTGGTCTACTCCACCGAAACCGGGCGTATCGACGAGGCGAAACCGGCGCCGGTGCGCCCGAAAGGCGACGGCATTGTGCGGATCCAGCGCCAGACCAGCGGCCGCAAGGGCAAAGGCGTCTGTCTGATTAGCGGGATTGATGCCGACGATGCTGCGCTAACCGCTCTGGCGGCAGAGTTGAAAAAGAAATGCGGCTGCGGCGGCGCGGTGAAAGATGGCGTGATCGAGATCCAGGGCGATAAGCGGGATTTACTCAAGTCGCTGCTTGAGGCGAAAGGGATGAAGGTCAAGTTAGCCGGTGGCTGATCGCTATTTTCCCTCTGCTCCAATGGTCTGGTTGAAATAACAAGGCCGCGGTAAATGCCGCGGCCTTGAATGATTTAACGTGCGTAAGTCAATTCGTGTGAATTATTCTTTTATTTCGTCAGATAATTAAATTATTTTCCGACCTGGTGACCAATAATACCACCGACTGCTGCGCCACCCAGGGTACCGAGCGCGCTACCGTCAGTTAACACCGCACCACCGATAGCGCCGGCGCCAGCGCCGATAGCCGTGTTACGATCGCGTTTAGACATGTTAGAGCAAGCGCTCAGAGACATTGCTACAGTGACAGCCAGAACGACAGCAGCCATTTTTTTGCTCGTTGAAGTCATCATTTTTTTTCTCCTGAATAATCTATTCATGGATTACAGCGCTCCTTTAAGCATAGCCTGATAAAGCAGCTTTAGGGCAATTCCATGAAGTTAAGGTGCGCAGGTGTCACGAAAATCACGCAGGTGATAGTCACTTCCTGTTATATCGCTAATAATAATTTTACTTTTTTTAAAATTTATCGTCAGGTAAAAAGTCTTAATTAGCGGCTCGGAATACTCTCAGAGCGATAAAGCGCCCCTTCCGGCGCTTTGGCAGGAGATGGGGCGGCGGAGGATCAGATGTAGGGCACGATATCGACGGTCAGGCCGCTGCGGAGCAATTGTTCGCGACAGGCGTCCGGTAAGCGATCGTCGGTAATAACGCGATTAAAGCGGCCGGCGGGACCGAGCGGATAGGGATGTACCGCGCTGAATTTTGAACTGTCGCTAAGAATAATTGCCTCACAATGCTTCTCCAGCACGGCGTTCACCACGTCCGCACGCATCATATCGCGGCCGGTAAAGCCGGTTTCCGCCTGCCAACCGTCGATCCCGATGAAGGCTTTGCTGAAATGCACCTGCTGGATGAACTGACGGGTTAGCGGACCGACCATACTCTCACTGCGTTTCTGATAAATTCCGCCCAGCAGGATCACCTCTCCTGGGGTCTCTTTCAGCAGATGGGCGATATAGCTGCTGACGGTAATGATGGTGATATCGCCGCGCTCGGCCAGCGTACGCGCCAGCAGGGCATTGCTGCTGCCGTTTTCGATAAATACCGTTTCACCGGTATTCACTAGCGCCGCAGCCCGGCTGGCCAGCTCACGCTTAATGGCGAAATGGGTCATCATGCGGGTTTCGACATCTTCGCTGTCCAGCGGTACGGCATAGCCATGAGTACGGCGCAAATAGCTCTGCTTTTCCAGCAAATTCAAATCCTGACGAATAGTAACCTCAGAGACACCGGTCATCTTCGCCAGATCGGCGACGCTCATGCGGCCTTTATCGATGACCACTTGCAAAATACTTTGTTGTCGGGCGTTCATAGCAACATCACTGTTAGGGGGCTATATGGCGAGCAACCGGTCCATATGGCCGGCTGCGGCATGGCTGATATTCAGATTTCCCAGGGCGCCTTGGGTTGGTTTTGTTGTTCAGCATCGTCCGCCGCCAGCGCCAGCAGCTCCGCTTTGAGGATCTCCAGATTATGGATCGCAGAATGGTAATCACCGGCAACCAGAATATCCAGCACGGTATCGATACGTTGAGCGAGCAGGTGGGCATTCACATCTGACATGGCATTATCCTGGTAACAAAAACGAATGAAATCAATGATGCTAAAAATGAATGAAAAAGAGAAGCGAAAAAAACGCACAACCTTAATCGGTGCGACGGAAATGGCTGGATAGAGAGGAAAGAAGCAGCGGTTCCCGCAGGAACCGCTGTGAAGGGGCGTCAGACCGCCGGACGCGCAATAATGCTGCGGGTTTCCATGCGAACTTCAGCGATAGTGACATCGATAACGTCAGTCACTTTATAGACTACTTCACCTTTGATCTGCACGGTACCGTTCTCCTGGCTGCACACCAGTTCGTCGCGCACGGCGTGGAGGAACGGGGCCGGAATAAAGGCGACCGCGCCATTGTCCACCAGACGCACGCGCATCCCGCCGCGGCTGACGTCGATGATCTCCGCCGCGAAGCGGGTATCGGTCCCGGCTTTATCGTTGAGGAAACGGGCGTACAGCCAGTCGGCGACGTCGCGCTCGGCCATCCGGTTGAGACGACGGCGCTCCGCCATCTGCACGGTGGCTTCATCCTGGGGACGCGCAATGGTCTCGCCTTTAATGATGGCTTTCAGCAGACGGTGGTTGATCATGTCGCCATACTTACGGATCGGCGAGGTCCAGGTGGCATAGGCTTCAAGCCCAAGACCAAAGTGCGGGCCCGGCTCGGTGCTGATTTCCGCAAACGACTGGAAGCGGCGAATGCGGCTGTCGAGGAAACCGGTCGGCTGAGCGTCCAGTTCCCGGCGCAGCTTGCAGAACCCTTCCAGGGTGAGCACTTCCGTCGGGTCGACGTGCACATCATGGGTTTTCAGCAGGGCGGCCAACTGCTCGGTGTTCGCCGGGTCGAAACCGGTATGAACGTTATAAACGCCGAAGCCGAGCTTGTCGCGCAGAACGCGGGCGGCACAGATGTTGGCGGCGATCATCGACTCTTCGACAATGCGGTTGGCAATGCGACGCGGTTCCGCGACGATATCCAGCACTTCGCCTTTTTCGCCGAGAACAAAACGGTAGTCCGGACGGTCTTTGAACACCAGCGCATGGGTCTGACGCCATTCGCTACGACGCTGGCACACGTCCTTCAGCAGCGTAATTTGCTGCGCGATCGCCTCGCTGTCCGGCTGCCAGCTGCCGCGGCCTTCCAGCCAGTCAGAGACGTCGTCATAGGCCAGCTTGGCTTTCGATTCGATGGTGGCGGCAAAGAACTCGATATTGTCTTCGATGGTGCCATCGGCCGCCAGGGTCATCCGGCAGGCCAGCACCGGGCGCACTTCGTTAGCGCGCAGGGAGCAGAGATCGTCCGACAGCTCGCGCGGCAGCATTGGAATGTTGAAGCCCGGCAGATAGTTGGTAAAGGCGCGCACTTTTGCGGCGTTATCCAGCTTGCTGCCTTCGGCAATCCAGGCGGTCGGGTCGGCAATGGCGACCGTCAGCAGCAGTTTGCCATCAGCAGTGGACTCGGCATACAACGCATCGTCCATATCTTCGGTGCTGGCGCTGTCAATGGTGACGAAGTCGAGGGTGGTTAGGTCGCGGCGCGTCAGCCCCTCGTCGAGCATCTCGGTGGCGACGCCGTCCGGTGCCTCTTTCTCAAGATTATGGCGCGCCAGGGTTACCCACCATGGGACGAAGTGGTCGTCGCTAAAAGTGATGAACTGGGTCAACTCCGCGTAAAATCCGCGGTCGCCTTTTAATGGATGACGGCGCATCTCGGCGACGGCCCAGTCACCCTGTTTAAAATCGTGCTCAACGCCGCGGGCGGCGCGGCAGGGAATGGCGTCTTTCAGCAGCGGATGGTCAGGAACGATAGCGAGGCGATCGTCTTTCTTCTGGACTTTACCGACAAAACGAGTCAGGAAGGGCTCAACCAGCGATTCCGGCTCGGCGCTTTCGCGTTCTTTTTCAGAATGGATCACCGCGACGATACGGTCGCCATGCATCACTTTTTTCATCTGCGGCGGCGGAATGAAGTAGCTCTTCTGAGCGTCCACTTCGAGGAAGCCAAAGCCCTTTTCCGTGCCCTTAACGACCCCTTCCGCGCGCGGCGTCTGGGAATGCAGTTGCTGTTTAAGCTGCGCTAGCAGCGGGTTATCCTGAAACATAATTAGGTATTTTCGTGGCTAAAAGAGCGGCTGACATTTTTACGCGAATATGCCTGCCGCAGCAAGCGCTGTTTCAGCAATTTACGTCTGCTGACGCACATTGCCGAGGGCGATTTTCAGACGATTCATCCATCCGCACAGCCCGCTCCAGATCAACAGATCGATTGGTTGTTGCTCAGAGAGTCGATATTCCGCGAGGGGCGTTAACTGGGCGGCGCTAAACCGGTCAGGCGAGCGGGTTAACAGCTGCACCGCGGTCACGAGAGACCGGGCCTGAGGATGCTGCTGGAGCCAGTGATGGAGGGCCTGGTCGCCCTCCCGCAGATGGCTGGCGAACTCCTTTTCACCCTGCCAGTGGGGGAGCCAGGCGTCAAAACAGGTGGGGCTGCCATTGGTGCGCGCCGTGAGTAAGGCGACCTGCGGGCCAAAGGTATCATCCGTGCTGAGCTGGCGGATCAAGATCTCCAGAGGCGCGAATAACTGTGGGTCGCAGGCCAGCAGCGGCGCCAGCTCGCCCAGACCGGGCAGCGACTGCCAGCCGGCGATGCGCCGCTGACGCTCATCATCGGCATACTGCAGGTCGGGATCCGCAATGTCTGCCTGCCATGCTCCCGGCGGCGGGGCGAACAGCTCCGCGGGTGCCTCCTCTTGCTGGGGCATACCGGGGATCCAGCGCACCGGAAAGCCCTGGGCCGCCTGCAGGACGGCAATCGCCCGCGCCTGGAAGCCGACGAATCCGATAATCTGGTTGAACAGAATAATGTCCCGACTGGTTAAGCCCACTTCGTCCAGCTGGCTACGGGAGAGAGCGTTAATAACCGAGGGCGAACCGGCAAGCTGACGAGCATATTGCGTGATTTGCGCCAGACGACGGTTGCTCTCGCGCGAGGAGTCGGGGCCTGGCAGGGGAGCAAGGCGGGCGGCGTAGTGGTTACACAGCCGCTGGACGCCGTAGACCTGGGCGACGGTGAGCGCGGTGCTGAGTCGATCGTAAGCGGTAAAGGTCTGCAGGCGACTCACCGCCACCTGGTCGGGAAACAGCAGTTCGGCCAGCTGGCGTGCGGGGTGTAGCCAGTCAGCGTGGGCACGTAGCCAGGCGGCCGGCAGCGTCAGGTCCAGCAAAAAGCGGTCTTCAACATGGGCGGCTTCAGGGACGAGCGGCAGGACATCCACCGGGCAGATTGTTGACTGGGTTTCGTGATACCAGTGATTTTTGCCATTCACGCGGCGTGGCTCCATGGGCTTTCCTTGTTCGGTATGTGGCGAACCGCCGTTCCGCGGATCGTTTATGCAGAACTATCCTGGCGTAACCCGGAAGCAGGAGAAAATATTGATACGTGCTAACAAATAGCCGATTGGAATAACAGGTGGGGCGTAAGGCGTGGGGGAGGGAAGAACCCTCCTCACCGGGGCGAGGAGGGGAAGGAACTTATTTCAGTTCCAGCTCGTTCATGGCGGCGATATTGAACCCGCCGTCAACGTGAACGACTTCACCGGAGATCCCCGCAGACAGGTTGGAGCACAGGAAGGCTGCGCTGTTACCCACATCTTCAATGGTGACGGTGCGACGGATCGGGGTGACCGCTTCGCAGTGCGCCAGCATTTTACGGAAATCTTTAATACCGGACGCGGCCAGCGTACGGATAGGACCGGCAGAGATGGCATTGACGCGAACGCCTTCCGGACCCATGGCGTTAGCCATATAGCGGACGTTAGCTTCCAGAGAGGCTTTGGCCAGACCCATCACGTTATAGTTCGGGATCGCGCGCTCTGCGCCCAGGTAGGAGAGCGTCAGCAGAGCCGAACCCGGGTTCAGCATGCCGCGGCAGGCTTTGGCCATTGCCACGAAGCTGTAAGCGCTGATGTCGTGCGCGATTTTAAAGCCGTCGCGAGTGACAACGTCAACGTAGTCGCCGTCTAACTGGTCAGCCGGGGCAAAACCGATTGAGTGGACGAAACCATCGAATTTTGGCCAGACTTTTTCCAGCTCGGTGAACAGCGCGGTGATGCTCTCATCTTCAGCAACGTCGCACGGCAGCACAATGTCAGAACCCAGCGCGGCAGCAAACTCTTCTACGCGACCTTTCAGTTTCTCATTCTGATAGGTGAATGCCAGTTCCGCGCCTTCGCGGTGCATTGCCTGCGCGATGCCGTAGGCGATGGACAGTTTGCTGGCGACGCCAGTGATCAAAATGCGCTTACCGGAAAGAAAACCCATAGCTTTAATCCTTATCGTTATTGCTTATTTTTACTTTAACAATCATAACGTTAACATTGTTATTTCAAAATAACTCAAATTTAGCCGGGAATTATATCCCACTGACGACCCCTTGTGTCACGATATTTTTCAGCCGGTCCGCGCCGCGCGGGGCAAAAGTACATCGCGATAGCTGCAGTATATCATCTCTCCTGACGATTATTTGAGCGCGATCTCCGCCAGCAGCAGGCGTCCATTGCTGCCCACGGGACGCAGATTCCGCGGGGATCCACCGCGCCAGCAGAGGCCGCTGCCGGCCGCGCAGCGTCGCCCGGCCAGATCCCACTCGCCTTGTAGAACATAAGCGACCCCCTCGCTGGCAGGGCATTGCAGGTCGCTAACGACCTGGACCGTCGCCGACGCGCGCCCGCGCTGAGTCATGATATTGAAGTCCAGCCCTGGCGCAACGATCCCGACGCTGGACAGCGCCCATTCGCCGGGGAAAGCCCACGGCTGCCAGAGCGCCAGCGGTTGGTCGATATTCTCGCCACACAGCCGTAGCGGCTGCCCCGCCAGCAGAGTAATGACCCGGTCGACGCCAGGAAAGGGGGAGAAAGGGCCATCCGCCTGCAGGGTGGCAATACTCGCTCGCCAGAGAAAAGGGGCATCTGGAGCGGGTACGCAGATGATTTCGCGCGTCTCTCCGCCACCGTTTTTCCACGGCGTGACGGGGAGCGTCGAAAGTTGAAAAGGGACCATCATGGGCAGCATACCTTAGTTAATCGCTTCCGGCGTCAACAATAAGCACCGCCTTGAGCTAGTTTAGTAACTTTCTGCAATACAAATATTTTACATATTCGTCACAAAATGAGAGTGCATGCAAGGCGGTGAGTTGTCAATGCTTGTATATACAAGAACGATTGAGTGAGGTGATATTAATAACTTGAGTGAGGAACCTATGTCTTCGTTTTCGTCTACAGACGGGCAGTCAAAGAGCAATTATGCTGGAATGAGTGAAAGGCGGTCGATTGATTACATCCCGGAAAGCGAACGGCATGGACACCCTTTTAGCCAGTTCACCCTTTGGTTTGGCGGCAATCTGCAAATTACGGCGATTGTCACTGGCGCTTTAGCCGTTGTGCTGGGCGGCGATGTAGTGTGGTCTCTGGTCGGGCTGCTGGCCGGTCAGATGCTGGGGGCGGCGGTGATGTCTCTGCATGCGCTGCAGGGACCGCGACTGGGACTTCCGCAAATGATCCTTAGCCGCGCCCAGTTTGGGGTTTTTGGCGCGGTGGTGCCGCTGGTGCTGGTTTGCGTCATGTATATCGGTTTTTCTGCCAGCGGCACCGTATTGGCCGGGCAGGCAATGGCCAAACTACTGAATATCAGCCACGTAGCCGGGATGCTGATATTCAGTGCGATTATTATCGTTATCGCCGTCCTCGGTTATAAGGTGATCCACAAGCTGGGCAAACTGGCGAGTATCGTCGGAATTCTCGCCTTCGTTTATATGTTCATCACGCTGCTACTTTCGGCCGATCTCAGTGCGCTCGCGCACAATAACCATTTTTCGCTGCCGACGTTTTTATTAGCCGTATCGCTCTCCTCATCGTGGCAGATCGCTTTTTGCCCCTATGTATCCGACTATTCGCGCTACCTGCCACGCGATGTTTCCGCCACGAAAACGTGGTGCTCAGTGTTTTTCGGCACCGTATTGGGTACCCAAACGTCGATGACGCTCGGGGTTCTGACAGCGGCCATTGCCGGCAGCGCGTTCCCTGGTCACGAGGTGAGCTATCTGGTGGGATTAGGTAAGAGTCAGGCGATGGCCATGGTTATCTATTTCGCCATCTGTTTTGGTAAAATTACCTTCACTACCCTCAATGCGTACGGCAGCTTTATGTCGCTGACCACCATTGTTTCCGCCTTCCGCCGGCAAACCGTGCTGTCGCAAAAGTGTCGCATTGCATTCGTGGTGCTGATGGTGACGGCTTCCTGCATTATCGCGTTGCTTAGCGAACCCGCTTTCTTAAAGCATTTCACGCATTTTCTTCTGTTTCTGCTGGCGTTCTTCGTGCCGTGGAGCGCCATCTGTCTGACGGATTATTATCTTATCTCGAAGGGCGCCATCGATATTCCGGCGCTAAGCGACCCGCAGCAACGCTACGGGTTCTGGAACCTGTACGCGATCACCCTGTATATCGTCGGTGTGCTTATCCAGTTGCCGTTCATTGAGAACCCGTTGTTCCATGGTTCGCTCACGTGGATCTTCGCCGGTAACGATGTCTCATGGATAATAGGCTGGTTTGGCACCGGGGTTCTTTACTACGCGCTGCGCCGCTTTGACCGCCGGTCGCTGCCGGCGCAGAGTCTTTTCCCTTCTACCTGAATGACAAGGGCGGCGTGAGGGCCGCCCCTGCCGTTGCCTGCCAGCTATTTCCCGTCTTTGCGCCAGGCGTCGGCGGTGAGGGCTTCCCCGAAGTGGCCGGCGATCAGGCGCCGGGTCAGGTCGTGCAGCGGCGAGGCCAGCACATCGGCAGTGCTGCCGCGCTCGACCACTTCGCCGTTATGCATCACCAGCACCTGATCGCTGATGTGT
Organism: Klebsiella sp. MS 92-3; assembly: GCF_000195655.1. NCBI lineage: Bacteria > Pseudomonadati > Pseudomonadota > Gammaproteobacteria > Enterobacterales > Enterobacteriaceae > Klebsiella > Klebsiella sp. MS 92-3. Next base: position 54,215 of record NZ_GL882786.1, on the reverse strand, counting down.
TTCATCATTCCCAGGTGCTGAGTGACATAGATATAGGAGATGCCCTGTTTCTCCTGCAGCTCCAGCATCAGGTTGATAAGCTGGGAGCGCATCGACATATCCAGCGAGGCCAGCGCCTCATCGCAGACGATAACCTTCGGGCGCAGGATCAGCGCCCTGGCGAGGCCGAGACGCTGCTTCTGACCGGGCGCCAGCATATGGGGGTAGTAGCTGACGTGGTCCGGCAGCAGACCGACCATGCGCAGGGTGTCGATTATCTGCTTCTGCCGCGCCTCGGCGTCGAGATCGGTATTCAGTCGCAGCGGAAAATCGAGGATCTGCGAGATGCGCTGACGCGGGTTCAGCGAGGTCGACGGATCCTGAAAGATCATGCGAATCTTCTGGCTGCGGTAGGAGTAATCCCCAAAAGTCAGCGGATGATCGTCAATCAGCAGTTCGCCGCTGGTGGGTTCCACCATGCCCGCCAGCATCTTCGCGAGGGTCGATTTCCCGGAGCCGTTCTCGCCGATAATCGCCAGCGTCTGCCGTTCGCGCAGGGTAAAACTCAGCGGTTTAACCGCCTCAACCGTCTGACGGTGAAACCAGCCGGTGCGGTAGCGAAAGGTCTTACTGAGTTGGCGAACTTCCAGCAATGTTTCGACCATTTCACTCTTTCTCCATGTTCAACGGGAAATGACAGGCGTACAGATGGTTGCGCGCCCCGGTAAGACGCGGCGTTTCGATACACTCGCGCTGGGCGTACGGGCAGCGCGGCCCCAGCCGACAGCCGATAGGCAACTGCTCCAGCAGCGGGATCGCTCCAGGCAGGGTGTTGAGGCGACTTTTATGCGGCATGGCGCTACCGAAATCCGGGATCGCGCGGATTAACGCCTGGGTGTAGGGGTGATGTGGGAGGGTGATCAGCTCTTCGCTGGGCCCGCTCTCCACCGTCTGCCCGCAGTACATGACGTTGATTTTATCCGCCCATTTGCTGAGCATTTGCAGGTCATGGCTGATCAGCAAGATGGTGGTGTTGTTGTTCTGGTTGAGCCGCGTCAGCAGGCGAATAATCTGCGCCTGGGTGGTCGGCTCCATGGCGTTGGTCGGCTCGTCGGCAATCAGCAGACGCGGCTGGTTGGCCAGGGCGATGGCGATCATCACCTTCTGGCACTCGCCCTCGGTCAGCTGATAGGGGAAGCTGCGCATGGCATCTTTGTGATCTTTAATGCCGACGCGGTGCAACAGCTCGATGGCCCGGCGCTTGCGCCAGCCCAGACGTTGCCACCAGCGGCCCTTGTAGGTCCAGCCGGGGATACTCTGAATCAGCTGCTGGCCGATGCGCTCAGAGGGATCGAGGCACGACTGGGGCTCCTGAAAAATCATCGACACGTTATGGCCGATCAGCTTCCGGCGCTCGCGGTTCGACAGTCGCAGCAGGTCAATGTCATCGAAGCGCATGCGGTCGGCCGTGACCCGCCAGTTGTCTTTGGTCACGCCGCAGATAGCTTTGGCAATAAGGCTTTTCCCGGAGCCGGATTCCCCCACCAGGCCGCGGATTTCGCCTTCGGTCAGCGTCAGGCTGACGCGATCGACTGCTTTTACCCAGCCTTCGCTGGTTTTAAATTCAATGGTTAAGTGACGAATATCGAGTAACGGCATTATTCTACCCCGGCAATGATCGCCCGGCGAATACCGTCGCCCAGCAGGTTGACCAGCAGTACGCTGAGCATAATCGCCGCCCCGGGGAGCATCACGGTCCACGGCGCCACATAGATAAGCTCCAGCGCATCGCCCAGCATGGCTCCCCATTCCGGCGAAGGCAGCTGGGCGCCGAGATCAAGAAAGCCCAGTGCGGCAATATCCAGAATGGCCATCGACAGGGCGCGAGTGATCTCGGTCACCAGGCCGGAGGCGATATTGGGCAGGATGGCGAACAGCAGAATATTCAGCGTCGAGGCGCCGTCGAGGCGGGCGGCGATGATGTACTCTTTCTCCAGCTCATCGTGGACCATGCTGTAGACGGAGCGCACCATGCGCGGCAGCAGCGCCAGCCAGACGGCGAACATCGCATGGCTCAGATGCGGCCCGGCAAAGGCGACGACGATAATCGCCAGCAGCAGCGAGGGGATGGAGAGCAGGGTGTCGAGGATATGGTTCATCACCGCCGAGCGCAGGCCGTGGGTCGATCCGGCAATCACGCCCAGCACCAGACCAAACAGCGTGGCGCCGAGGGTGACGACAAAAGCGCCGCCGACGGTGGGCGCCGCGCCGCTCAGCAGTCGGCTCAGCACATCGCGGCCGAGGTCATCGGTTCCCAGAAAGAAGGAGACTTCGCCATAGCGCGACCACGACGGCGGCAACAGCTGGTAGCCGAGGAACTGCTGGTCGATGCCGTAGGGGGCGAACCAGCCGCCGAAGACGCAGAGCAGCAGCAGGCCCGCGCAGCCGTACAGACCGATCATCGCCGTGGTGTCGCCATAGAACTTACGCCATACGGTGCGCAGCGCGCCGGGCGGACGCTTTTCCAGATAAACGCTATCGTAGGGCATACCATTCCTTATGTTTCAGTGGGTTAGCCATGGCACCGAGAATATCGGAAATTACGTTGACAATAATCACCAGCGCGCCAATCACCATCACTCCGGCGGAGATCGCCGCGTAGTCCTGCTGGCGAATGGCGTTGATCAGCCAGCGGCCCAGTCCAGGCCAGCTGAACACCATCTCAGTGATCATCGCCAGGGTGAGCATGGTGGAAAACTGCAGGCCGAGACGCGGGATCACCGGCGGCAGGGCGTTGTGCAGCACATGGCGCAGTAGAATTTTGCGTCGCGACACGCCGCGGGTGGCGGCCGCTTTTACATAGTTAGTGTCATACACCTCGCTGGTGCTAATGCGCATCAGGCGGATCACTTCAGTGGTGGGGGCGACCGCCAGGGTCAATACCGGCAGCACCATATGCCGGGCGGCGCTGACGATCATCTCATGGCGCCACGGCGAGTCCGAAAGCCAGGCGTCGATCAGCGCGAAACCGGTGACGTTTTTCACCTCATACAGCAGATCGAAGCGACCGGAGACCGGAAGCCAGCCGAGGGTCAGGGAAAAGAAGAGGGTCAGGAGCAGGGCCAGCCAGAAGACCGGGATCGAGAAACCGACCAGCGCGACGGCGCTGATCAGGGTATCGGGCCATTTATTGCGCATTACGCCGGCGATCATCCCCACCGGAATGCCTATCAGCAGGGCAAAGCCGAAGGCGAGGATGCACAGCTCCATGGTCGCCGGGAACACCTCGCGCAACTGCTCAGAAATCAGCTGGCCGTTAATGCTGGAGACGCCGAAATCCCAGTGCAGCACCCCTTCAAACCAGAACAGCCACGCATTCCACAGGGAAGCGCCCTGCAGTGGGGCATGAGGGGTGAAATAGCTCAAGCTGAAACCGACAAAGGTCAGAAAAAAGAGGGTGATCAGCAGCAGCAGCAGACGGCGCAGGGTAAAAATAATCATGGCTTTTTCACCTCTTCGGTATTTTCCCTCGATACGCCAGCGAACGAAGCGTTACCGAAAGGGCTGAGCACCAGGCCTTTCATATCATAGCGGTAGGCCTGCAGCCGCAGCGACGAGGCCAGCGGCAGGACCGGCAGTTCGCGGGCGAGGATCCGCTGCGCCTCTTTGTAAGCGTCCATCCGCGAGGAGAGCTGCTGCGAGAGCAGCGCTTTTTGCAGCACGTCGTCAAACTCCCGGTTACACCAGTGGGCAAAGTTGGTTTGCGAGGCGATGGCCGCGCAGCTCAGCAGCGGTCGGAAGAAACTGTCCGGATCGTTACTGTCCGTCGCCCAGCCGGAGAGCGTCAGGTCGTGGCTCATGTCCATCAGGCGCGCCTCCTGGAAACGTCCCTCTACCGGCACAATAATCACCTTAACGCCAATCTGCGCCATATCCGCCTGGATAAGCTCCGCCGTTTTCAGCGGGCTGGGATTCCACGCCTGCGAGCTGGTGGGCACCCACAGCTTGAGGGTCAGGTTTTCCAGCCCCAGGGCTTTCAGGCGGGCGCGGGCCTCCTGCGGATTATATTCGGTAATTTTAGCGTCATTATCGTAGGCCCACGAGGCCCGCGGCAGCATGGACGCCGCCGTCTCCGCGGTGCCATAGTAGATAGACTGCATCAGGCGCTGGTTGTTGATCGCCAGCGCCAGGGCATGGCGCACCTCAGGGTTATCCAGCGGCGGCTTGGCGGTGTTGAAGGCCAGCCAGGCGATGTTCATTCCCGGGCGCAGCGTCAGGCGCAGGCGCGGGTCGTCACGCAGGATCGTCAACTGGCTGGCGGCTGGCCAGGCCAGCACGTCGCATTCTCCGGTCAGCAGTTTCGACAGGCGGCCGGTGCCGCCGGAGCCAAGGTCGACCACCACCTGGGGCATCAACGGTTTGCCGCGCCAGTAGCCGGGGTGGCGCTGCAGGCGAACATATTGTCCGGAGCGGTAATCGGATAGCTGGAACGGGCCGGTGCCAACCGGCTGGCGATCCAGTTGCTCCTGGCGGTCGTCCTGCGTTAAGCGGGCGGCATATTCGGCAGAGGTAATTGACGCATAGTGGGTGGCCAGATGCCAGAGGAACGAGGCGTCCGGCCGCTTGAGGCGAAACTCCACGGTCTGATTATCCAGCTTGCGGACGCTCTCCACGCTGTCAGCAAACTGCAGACTGTCGAAGTAGGGGAAGCTGCTGCCGTTGACGTTGTGCCACGGATGGTCGCGGTTAAAAATACGGCCAAAGGTAAAAATGACGTCATCGGCATTAAAGTCCCGCGTCGGGGTAAACCACGCCGTGCGTTGAAACGGGACGTGGCGGCGCAGGTGAAAGCGGTAGGTGGCGCCGTTATCGAGAACTTCCCAGCTCTCCGCCAGCTCGGGGACCAGCCGGTAGGTATAGGGATCGACGTCAAGCAGACGATCGTAGATCTGAGCGGCCAGCGTATCGACAATCAGGCCGCTGCTGACTTTCTGCGGGTTAAAGGTATTAACCTGGCCGCTGACGCAATAGACGAAACCGCTATCGCGGATATCGGCGCGGTCGGGGAGCGCAGGGGCGGCAAAAGCTGGCCCACACAGCAGGGAAACGGCTGCCAGGAGAGATGACAATTTCAGGCGCATATTTTCTGTTTGATTATAGAGCTGAACTCTATCTTATTAAGATTAATAGACATTCACCACCGCCTTCAACAAGCCTGAGGGATAATGCGGTTACCGGGTGCGTATAGTATTCAGTCAATTGATTAAAATAGTCGCGGAACCGAGTCTGTATAGTGAAACATGGTAACTTTTTATCGCCGATATCGCCAGTCAGCTCTGTTTGGCCGCGGTTGACCAAACGGCGACGACGTGCGGACGCTAGAGAATAGATTCAGTATAGCGGGGAGAAAGCCGATGCCCCGACGGGCGACTAGCCGTACCCGTCGGGTGTGATACAGGGGGAGCGTGTTTCGATTATTGTGACAGTGTCACTTTATGATAGTCCATATTCTGCAGGTCCTCCAGCAGCCCGGGGCCAACCGGCTGCCACTGCAAGCGCTCGCGGGTCCATGCCGAGCTGGCGCGCAGGTCAAGGGCGGTAAACGGCGCAAACCAGCCGAACCAGGCGTCGACCTGCGACTCATCCAGGTGGGTCAGCGGCAGGTTTAATCCGTGGGCAATTACCGCGGCAATATCGCGTAATGCGATCCCCTCTTCGGCCACCGCATGATAGCGCTCGCCGGCCGCGCCCTGAAGCAGCGCGCTGACATACAGACGTGCGACGTCATCGACATGGGCGGCTGACCAGCGGTTGCTTCCCTCGCCGCGCAGGGCTACCGCCCCGTTGGCGACCGCGCGTTCGATGTAGCAGGTCAGCAGTCCCTGACGCACGGTGTCATGCACCTGCGGTAAGCGGACCACCCTGACATCCACTCCCGCCTCCAGCAACTGCTGGCCGGCGAGCTCTGAGGCGGTGCGCGGGCTGGGGTGCCCTGAGTTGAAGAACGACTCCCGGGCCGGGGCGCCGCTCCCGTCGTCGCCCATCAGCGTGCCGGAGGTGATCACCAGCGGCCGCGTGCTGCCTCGCAGCGCCTGGCCCAGGGCCAGGATCGCCTGGCGGTCTTTCTCGCAGTTAGCGGCAAAGCGGCTGAAGTCGTGGTCGAAGGCGGTATGGATCACCGCGTCGGCGTTCCCGACGCCAGCCAGCAGCGACTCCGGGGCATCCAGCGTGCCGCGATGCACCTCGGCGCCGGCCGCCTTCAGGGCCTGTGCGGTGCTTTCGCTGCGCGCGAGGCCGATAACCTGATGGCCCGACGCCTGCAGCGCCGGAAGAATACGTGAGCCGATAAATCCGCTCGCGCCGGTAAGAAATATACGCATCATGGATCTCCTGAATGGGTTTCAGGCGTATCCTACCTGCGATGTCATACTATAAAAGTAGAGACATTATCGGGGTATAAATTCTAACAGGCAGAACCCACAGGCAGATGATGAACACTTCTGACAACCATGCTTTAGGCGATTTTCTCCGCGCCCGCCGCCAGCGTCTCGATCCGGCAACGTTTGGCTCCCCGGCGGGACGCCGGCGCACCCCGGGGCTGCGCCGCGAAGAGGTCGCGCAGCTCGCCAGCATCAGCCCGACCTGGTATACCTGGCTTGAACAGGGGCGCGGCGGGGCGCCTTCCCGCGAGGTGCTGGAGCGGATCGCCCGCGGTCTGCGGCTGACCACCCCGGAGCGCGAGCATCTGTTTATTCTCGCCTTTGGCCATCCGCCGCAGACGCGTCTGACGGTGACGGATGATATGACGCCGCGGCTGCAGCGGGTGCTTGACGCTTTCACCATTCCGGCGATTATCCGCACCGCCAGCTGGGACGTCATCGCCTGGAACGCGCCGGCGGCCAGGGTGCTGACCGACTACAGCCAACTGCCGCTGGCGGAGCGCAACGTGCTGCGCCGCCTGTTTACCCGGCCGGAGGCCCGCTGCACTCTGGAGGACTGGCAGAGGGTGGGGCAGCTTATCGTCAACGCCTTCCGCGCCGACGTCACGCGGATGGGCGCCACGAAAGAAACTGACCAGTTGATCGCGGAGCTCAGCCAGCAGAGCGTCGAGTTCGCCCGTTTCTGGCAAAGCCATGACGTCGCCGGTCATGGAGAAGGCTATAAGCGCATTAACCACCCGCAGATGGGTCCGCTCGACCTGGAATTTACCTCCTTTGCCGTGGAGGGCCGTCCCGATCTTTCCCTGCTGGTCTTTAATCCGGCAACGACGGAGAGCCAGCGGAAAATTCACGGTTTACTTCAGGGGTCTGTGGGCGACTGAGGCGTAAACTCGTACAGCACCAGCGCATTGCTCTGCAGCGAGTCGATCCGCAGCCAATAGCCATCGAGCCTGGCTTCATCCACGCTGAGCGCCGGACGGGCCTGATGCATCAGCCACTGATAATCCTCGGCGTCAGGGCCGCTGCGGCTGCGAAAGGCGTCCACCAGCGGGAACAACGCGCCGTGGTGCTGATCGAACAGGTGCTGTTTGATGCGCCAGCTGCCATCCAGGCCCTGCAGCCGCACGCTGTAGGGCTGGCTGAAGCGCTGGATAAAGGCCGCTTCGCTGGAGAGCCAGGGATTGTAGACCACCGTATTGCGCAGCAGCAGCTGGTAGTGACCCTGGTGGTGGAGCAGCAGCAGGTTTTTATCGTGAACCAGGATCTCGCCGCGCAGCCGTCGCCAGAGCCAGAGTACCCAGTAAACCGGGCGCGGCAGGCCGTGCAGATAGTGCAGCGCCAGGCTGGAGGTATCGAGCTTGCCGTTGGCGCGAGCTTCGCCCTGGAGGCCTGAATTTAACCAGAAGCCCGCCAGCCAGACCTGGTCCGCCACCCCCAGCAGATTATCCATCAGCAGCGCGCCGCGAAAAAAGCGGCCGTTGGTATCCCGCGTATCGCCGGTCAGCGTATTCCAGGAGAGCAGCCACAGCGGCAGGTTGAGCTGACGCTGGCGCAGGGCGCTGTGGATCTGCCGCAGCTTGTGCAGCGGGTAATGTTCGCTGGAGGCCAGGCGGCGGCTGTCTGCCTGGGCCAGATCCAGCTGTTCGTTGGCATCTGCCTGGCAGGCGAGAAAATCCGCCTCCGCCAGCAGCGGCGAGTGGAACAGCGGATCGTTCCCGGGATCGCTGGGAGCAAAGCGGTGCCAGATCCCCAGCTGCGGCTGCGGCAGCAGGCGGCGAAGAACCTCGCGCTGCTGGCGCCAGGCCGCCTGGCGGGCCGCTTCGCTGGCCTGCGGCGACCAGTGCCAGACAAAGCGCCAGCTGTTGAGCGTGGCTGGCGGAAAATGGTTGGCGGCGAGCTGCAGGAAGCGCTGCAGCAGGTCACTGCGGGTGGTGACGCCGGTGTGCAGGATCACCTGCCAGCCCATCGCCGCCAGCCAGCTAAAAATCTGCTGCAGGTTGTACCAGCAGGCGTAGCCGGCCATCTGCGGATCGTCCCAGCCGGTGCCGAACAGCCGACTGCTGAGAAAGGGATCGTTGATATCGATGGCATACACCGGCAGGGCGTGGTGCAGCTGTTCGAGTTCCCGGCGCACATCTGCGCGCAGCAGATCGTCCAGTTCGCGCACGGTCACCACCATCCGGGTATGGCGCAGCGCTACGGGGCGCGCTGGACGATCGCGCAGATTGATCTCCCGGGTCTGCGGTGGGTTGATCGGCAGGGGGGGGCTTTCCCGGTCGCGTGGTTCCGGCTCATTGAGTCGCGCATACAGTCGGTCGGCCGCCACCGGCTGCCAGCGATCGGCCTGCGGCGGGCGCGGTCTGGCAAGCTCCAGAGGATGCTGTTCACGATACTGGCGCGGCGTCACGCCGTGCTGGCGCTTAAACAAATCGCTCATCATTCGCGTACTGGCGAATCCCTGTTCGCGGGCGATTTGCTGGACGGTTTTGCGGGTGGTTAATAGCTGGTCGGCGGCGTGGCGCAGGCGCAGCGCGGTGAGGTACTGGACAAAACTTACCCCGACCTCTTTGCGAAATAAGCGTGACAGCCAGGCCTCGGAGACAAATTCCGCGGCCGCCACCTCCTGCAACGAGAGGCGACGCTGATAGTTAGCGTCGATCCGCGCCACCACGCTGGCTATTCTCCGGCTCCATTTTTCGGTATCGCGCCGGGGCGTGGAGGCGATGGGCTGGCTAAAGCGCGTGGCCAGCAGCAGCGCTATCTCACTCAGCCAGCGGTTGGCCTCCAGTCGGTAATGGCCAGGATGATTGACCAGGCCGCTCACCAGCAGCTGGCGCATCAGGCGGCGCAGGCCGTCATCGGCATCCCGGGTGCGCGGCGTTATCTGGTAATCGACGGCAAAAAAGGCATTATCGAGGCGGGCCAGCCAGCTGGCGGAGAGGGTGAGGATCATCACGGCGTTGGCCCCGGCGCTGCGCAGGCTCCAGCGACGGTTGCGGTTAACGATCGCCAGCCCGTCGGCGGCGAGCGGCTGCGACGCACCTTCCGCCACCGCCAGATTTACGCTTCCCTCCAGTACCCACAGCAGCGTCAGCAGATCGCTTTCCGGCTGGGTCAGCTGACGCACATCGCGTACGGTGACGCTAAAGTCGCCTGCATGGTGCTCCACATGACTCTCCTCTGTAGACAAAAAACAACCGGTTGTTTTTTGTCATAACCGATATGTATGAAAAACACTCATTGATTTTTCGTCAATATAAAACAAAAAAGCGCGCCTGCAAGCTGAGCCACCCGCATAAACTCGAAAGTGTCGTGCAAACACAACACAGGAATAACAAAAATGACACATCCGTTGCTAGAAGCATTGCAGGTTAACGAGGCGCAATTTATTGCTCTGCGTCGTCGGTTCCACCAGCAGCCGGAGATCGGCTTTGAAGAGCACCAGACCAGCAGCGAGGTCGCCCGACTGCTTGGCGAGTGGGGATACGAGGTTCACCGCGGCCTGGCGGGCACCGGAGTGGTGGGCACGCTGCGCGTCGGCGAGGGGAAAAAACGCCTTGGCCTGCGGGCGGATATGGATGCCCTGCCGATGCAGGAGCGGAGCGGTAAGCCGTGGGCAAGCCAGGTTGAAGGGCGCTTTCACGGCTGCGGCCATGACGGGCACACCACCACGCTGCTCTACGCAGCTGAATATCTGGCGCGCACCCGCCAGTTTACCGGCACGCTGCAGCTGATTTTCCAGCCCGCGGAAGAGTTGCTGTACGGCGGGCGGGTAATGGTCGAGGACGGTCTCTTTGACCAGTTCCCCTGCGACGCCATCTTCGGCCTGCACAATATGCCGGGTCAGCCGTTGGGCAAGATCGGCCTGCGCGACGGGGCGATGATGGCCTCCTCCGATACGCTGCATATTGAAGTGAAGGGCGTTGGCGGCCACGGCGCGGTGCCGGAGCATACGGTGGATGCCACGCTGGTGGCCTGCCATATTACCCTCGCGCTACAGTCCATTGTCTCGCGCAATATCACCCCGTTTGAGCCGGCGGTGGTGACCGTCGGCAGCATCCAGGCCGGTCATGCGCCCAATATCATTAACGATCACGTGCTGATGAAGCTCACGGTGCGCACCCTCAATGAGCAGGTGCGCGAGACCGTGCTGCAGCGGATCCATGATATCGCCGTGGCCCAGGCGGAGAGCTTCAATGCCACCGCCACGCTGACCCACGTCAACGGCAGCCCGGTGTTGCGTAACGATCCGGCGACGAACGCCGTGGTGCGGGAGGTGGCGACAGCGCTGTTTGGCGCAGAGCAGGTGGGCGAGGTGAAGCCGTTTATGGGCAGTGAAGATTTTGCCTTCATGCTGGAGCAGCACCCGCATGGCAGCTATTTCACCATCGGCGCTGGCGATGAGCCGGATCGCTGCATGGTGCATAACCCGGGGTATGACTTCAACGACGCGCTGTTGCTGACCGGCGCGGCGCTGTGGTGTGGCCTGACGGAACGCTATCTGCGCTAATCACGAGAAACGGGAGGGCCATGCGATGAGCACTGTCACAATAAGCGACACCCCGTTTGTCGGCAACGATCGCCTGCTGGTGGGGATTGTGTTAAGCGTTTTAACCTTCTGGCTGTTCGCCCAGTCGGTGATTAACGTGGTGCCGGCGATGAAAAGCAGCCTTGATATCTCTCTTGAAACCTTAACTCTGGCCGTCAGTCTCAGCGCGCTGTTCAGCGGCTGCTTCGTGGTCGCCAGCGGCGGCCTGGCGGACAAGTTTGGCCGGATGCGGATGACCACCCTCGGGCTGGGGCTGAGTATCGTCGGCAGCGCCATGCTGGTGGTCGCTCAGGGACCGGGGCTGTTCCTGGCCGGCCGGGTGCTGCAGGGGCTGTCGGCAGCCTGCATTATGCCGGCGACGCTGGCGCTGATTAAGACCTGGTATGAGGGGCGTGCGCGGCAGCGGGCGGTCAGCTTCTGGGTCATCGGCTCGTGGGGCGGCAGCGGTCTCTGTTCCTTCGTCGGCGGGGCTATCGCCACAGGGCTCGGCTGGCGCTGGATCTTCGTCTTCTCGATCGCCGTTGCCCTGCTGGCGCTGTTTTTGCTGCGCGGCACGCCGGAGAGCCGCAGCGCCAGCGCCAGCCAGCATAAGCTGGACGTCGGCGGTCTGCTGAGCCTGATTGTTGCGCTGGTGCTGGTGAATCTGTTTATCAGCAAGGGCCACGGCTGGGGCTGGAGCAGCCCGCTGTCGTTGACCATGCTGGCCGGGGCGCTGGCGGCGGGGACGATATTTATCCGCAACGGCATGCGCAAAGGCGAGGCGGCGCTGATTGATTTTGCGCTGTTCCGCAATCGGGCCTACGGTGCGGCAGTGCTGTCGAACTTTCTGCTCAATGGGGCGATTGGCACCATGATGATCGCCAGCATCTGGCTGCAGCAAGGGCACCACCTGACGCCGCTGGAGAGCGGGATGATGACCCTCGGCTATCTGGTGACCGTCCTGGCGATGATCCGGGTCGGCGAGAAGCTGCTGCAGCGCTATGGCGCCCGGCTGCCGATGATGGCCGGTCCGGTGTTGACCGCTATCGCCATCGCGCTGATATCCTGCACCTTTCTCGAAAAGGCGCTGTATATCGGGGTGGTGTTCGCCAGCAACGTGCTGTTTGGCCTCGGGCTGGGCTGCTACGCCACGCCATCGACGGATACCGCGGTGGCCAATGCCCCGGAGAACAAAATCGGCGTCGCCTCGGGGATCTATAAGATGGGCAGCTCGCTGGGCGGGGCGATGGGTATCGCCGTGACAGCGTCACTTTTCGCGCTGTTTTTACCGCTGGGCATGGCCCATGCCGCCCAGTATGCCCTGTGGTTTAACGCCGTCTTATGTCTGGGGGCGATGGCGGTGAGCGCGCTGCTGCTGCCGCGCGCCTCTCACAGCTGATGCTTTTTCAGCAGCGCGCGGAGCTGGTGATAGGTTAATCCCAGCAGCTCCGCCGCCTGCTTCTGATGATACTTCGCCTGCTCCAGACTCCGCTGCAGCAGGCGTTTTTCCTGCTGGAGCTGGAAATCGCGCAGATCCAGCGGTAGCGCGGGCAGCTCATCGCCGGGCGCGGCTTCCGGCGGAGAGCCGGGGGACTGACGAAAAGGGTTAATAATAATCGCGTCCAGCTCATGTTCGCTGTCGCCGTGGCGATACACCGAGCGCTCAACCACGTTCTTCAGTTCGCGAATATTCCCCGGCCAGCGGTAGCCGAGCAGCGTCGCGGTCGCTCGTTCGCTAAAGCCGGGAAACAGCGGCAGACCGAGTTCGCGGCACATCTGGATGGCAAACTGGTTGGCGAGCAACATGATGTCGCTCTGCCGGTCGCGCAGCGGGGGGAGCTGTACCACGTCGAAGGCCAGGCGGTCGAGCAGGTCGGCGCGAAAATGACCTTCCTCGACCATCTGCGGCAGGTCAGCGTTGGTGGCGCACACCAGCCGGACGTTAACCTGCAGCGGCTGGCTGCCGCCCACGCGCTCCAGCTCGCCATATTCAATCACTCTTAACAGCTTCTCCTGCACCAGCATTGGGGCTGTCGCCAGCTCATCGAGAAACAGCGTCCCGCCGTCGGCGCGCTCGAAGCGCCCGGGATGGCGCTTGCTGGCCCCGGTGAAAGCCCCGGCTTCGTGGCCGAACAGCTCCGAGTCGAGCAGATTATCGTTCAGCGCCGCGCAGTTCAACGAGATAAACGGCCCCTGCCAGCGGCTGGAGAGGTAGTGGAGACGGTTAGCGATAAGCTCTTTCCCGGTGCCGCGCTCGCCGATGACCAGCACCGGTTTATCCAGCGGGGCCAGCCGGGAAACCTGTTCCAGCACCTCGAGAAAGCTGTTGGCCTCGCCCAGCAGATTATCCTTGTACTGCGCCATGATGAATTTCGCCATTAAGTAGTGTAATTAACCAGGTGACTGTAGCAATGCCCAGCACGTTTCGCAACCACCTTGTTTAAAATCAATAAGATAAAAAGTTGGCACGCCATTTGTATTAGCTAAGCCACAGGTGAATGCCTGAAACCAGAACTATGAGGATTGAAATTATGGGTATTTTTTCTCGTTTTGCCGACATCGTGAACGCCAACATCAACTCCCTGCTGGAGAAAGCGGAGGACCCGCAAAAGCTGGTGCGTCTGATGATCCAGGAGATGGAAGACACGCTGGTTGAGGTGCGTTCGACGTCGGCCCGCGCGCTGGCGGAAAAGAAACAGCTGTCACGTCGTATTGAGCAGGCGGTCGCCCAGCAGGCGGAATGGCAGGAAAAAGCCGAGCTGGCCCTGCGCAAAGAGAAAGAAGATCTGGCCCGGGCGGCGCTGATCGAAAAACAAAAGCTGACCGACCTTATCGCTCAGCTGGATCATGAAGTGCAGCTGGTGGATGAAACCCTGGCGCGGATGAAAAAAGAGATTGGCGAGCTGGAGAACAAACTCAGCGAAACCCGCGCCCGTCAGCAGGCGCTGGCGCTGCGCCATCAGGCGGCGAGTTCGTCCCGCGATGTGCGTCGCCAGCTGGACAGCGGTAAACTGGATGAGGCGATGGCGCGCTTTGAATCCTTTGAGCGTCGCATCGATCAGATGGAAGCGGAAGCGGAGAGCCACCGCTTTGGCAAGCAGCAGACGCTGGATCAGCAGTTTGCCGAACTGAAAGCGGACGATGAAATCAGCGAGCAGCTGGCGGCGTTGAAAGCCAAAATGAATCAGTCCAACCAGTAAGTATGATTGCGCGGCGCGGCGTTGCGCCGCGGCTCACCCCCTGTAAGGAGTACACATGAGCATGCTTTTTCTCGCCATTCCGCTGACGCTGTTTGTGCTGTTTGTTCTGCCGGTCTGGCTGTGGCTGCACTACAACAATCGCGGCGCCAACGGCAGTCTGACGCAAAATGAGCAGCAACGGCTGCTGCAGTTGACCGATGACGCGAAGCGGATGCGCGAACGCATTCAGGCGCTGGAAGCGATCCTGGACGCCGAACATCCGAACTGGAGGGACAAATAATGGCCGGGCTGGATCTGAATAAAAAACTGTGGCGTATCCCGCAGCGCGGGATGGTAAAGGGCGTCTGCGCGGGCATTGCTCAGCATCTTGATGTCCCGGTGAAGCTGGTGCGCCTGATTACCGTGCTGGCGATGATTTTCGGCCTCTTTTTCTTTGTCCTGGTGGCCTACATCATTTTGACTTTTGCTCTGGATCCGATACCGGACAGCGAGCTGTACGGTCATAAAGCGCCGAGCAATGGCGATCTGCTGGCCGCCGTGGATGCCGAACTGGCCTCCGGTGAACAGCGTCTGCGTGAAATGGAGCGGTATGTGACCTCCGACACCTTTACGCTGCGCAGCCGCTTTCGCCAGCTGTAAACCCTGTTTTTAACGAATGAGGCAACGCATGAATAGCAAATGGCAACGCGCCGGGCAGCAGGTGAAGCCCGGTCTGAAAATCGTCGGTAAGCTGGCGCTGCTGACCGCGCTGCGTTATGGCCCGGCGGGCGTTGCCGGCTGGGCGGTTAAATCGGTCGCGCGTCGGCCGCTGAAAATGCTGCTGGCGGTGGCGCTGGAGCCGCTGCTCAGCCGGCTGGCCAACCGCGTCACGCGCGGGATGAAATAATGCCGCCGTGGGGAAGGCGCAAAAGGATTAACGTTGTCCTGCTTATCCCCGGCAGATAGCTTATGATGACGAGACATACCTTCAGGGCATAACGGACTGGCGATGAAGCGACTGAAAACTGAATTGAATGCGCTGGTCAACCGCGGGGTTGACCGGCATTTACGTCTGGCGGTGACCGGCCTGAGCCGGAGCGGTAAAACGGCGTTTATCACCGCGCTGGTCAACCAGCTGTTGAATATCCACACCGGCGCCCGCCTGCCGCTGCTGAGCGCCGCACGCGAAGAGCGGCTGCTCGGCGTCAAGCGCGTGCCGCAGCGGGACTTTGGCATTCCCCGATTCACCTACGACGAAGGGCTGGCCCAGCTGTACGGCCAGCCCCCCATGTGGCCAACCCCGACGCGCGGGGTGAGCGAGATCCGTCTCGCGCTGCGCTACCGTTCGAATGACTCCCTGCTGCGCCATTTTAAAGATACCTCCACGCTGTATCTGGAGATCGTCGACTATCCGGGGGAGTGGCTGCTCGACCTGCCGATGCTGGCGCAGGATTATCTGAGCTGGTCACGACAGATGACCGGGCTCCTGCAGGGACAGCGTGCGGAGTGGTCGGCCCGCTGGCGGCAGCTGTGCGCCGGGCTGGATCCGCTAGCCCCTGCCGACGAGGCTCGGCTGGCGGATATCGCTGCCGCCTGGACGGACTATCTCCACGCCTGTAAGCGTGAAGGGCTGCACTTTATCCAACCCGGGCGCTTTGTCCTGCCCGGAGAAATGGCGGGCGCGCCGGCGCTGCAGTTTTTCCCGTGGCCCGACGTCGACGCCGTCGGCGAAGCCAAGCTGGCGCAGGCCGATAAACACAGCAACGCCGGCATGCTGCGCGAACGCTACAAATACTATTGCGAAAGGGTGGTGAAGGGGTTCTACAAAGAGCACTTCCTGCGCTTCGACCGGCAGATTGTGCTGGTGGACTGTCTGCAGCCGCTCAACAGCGGGCCGCAGGCGTTTAACGATATGCGCCTGGCGCTGACCCAGCTGATGCAAAGTTTCCATTACGGGCAGCGCACCTTGTTCCGCCGGTTGTTTTCGCCGGTTATCGACAAGCTGCTGTTTGCCGCTACCAAAGCCGATCACGTCACGATCGATCAGCACAGCAATATGGTGTCGCTCCTGCAGCAACTGATTCAGGACGCGTGGCAGAACGCCGCCTTTGAAGGGATCAGTATGGATTGCCTGGGGCTGGCGTCCATTCAGGCGACCCAGAGCGGGCTGATTGAGGTGAATGGCGAGAAAATTCCCGCCCTGCGCGGCAATCGCCTGAGCGACGGCCAGCCGTTGACCATCTATCCCGGTGAGGTGCCGGCGCGCCTGCCGGGCCAGGCCTTCTGGCAGCAGCAGGGATTTCAGTTTGAAAACTTTCGTCCGCAGGTCATGGATGTCGATCGGCCTTTGCCGCACATTCGTCTCGACGCGGCGCTGGAATTTTTGATTGGAGATAAACTGCGATGAGCGAACCGTTAAAACCGCGGATTGATTTTGATGGGCCGCTGCAAGCGGAGAAAATTCCGCCGCTGAAAGGCGCTCGCGCCTTCGACACCCTGGAGGCGGACAACTTCGCGCCAGCGCGGCTGGTGACCGGCGAAGAGGAAGAGGGGGCGGCGGAAGCGGTGGTGGAGTCGGTCCTGCGACCCAAACGCAGCCTGTGGCGGCGGATGGTCAGCGCCGGACTGGCGATCTTCGGCGTCAGCGTCGTGGCGCAAGGCGTGCAGTGGACGGCTAACGCCTGGCAGACCCAGGACTGGATTGCGCTGGGCGGCTGCGTCGCCGGGGCGCTGATCGTCGGAGCCGGCGTCGGTTCGCTGGCCACCGAGTGGCGCCGTCTGTGGCGACTGCGCCAGCGCGCCCACGAACGCGATGAAGCGCGCGATATGCTGCACAGTCACGCGGTCGGTAAAGCGAAAGCGTTTTGTGAGAAGCTGGCGCAGCAGGCCGGGCTGGATCAGTCGCATCCGGCGCTGCAGCGCTGGTATGCCGCGATCCACGAAACGCAAAGCGACCGTGAAGTGGTGAGCCTTTATGCGCAGCTGGTGCAGCCGGTGCTCGATGCCCAGGCGCGGCGGGAAATCAGCCGTTCGGCGGCGGAGTCGACGCTGATGATTGCCGTCAGCCCGCTGGCGCTGGTGGATATGGCGTTTATCGCCTGGCGGAACCTGCGGCTGATCAACCGAATTGCCACGTTGTACGGCATTGAGCTCGGGTATTACAGCCGTCTGCGACTGTTTCGCCTGGTGTTGCTCAATATCGCTTTCGCTGGCGCCAGCGAACTGGTGCGCGAGGTGGGCATGGACTGGATGTCGCAGGATCTGGCGGCCCGGCTGTCGGCGCGCGCCGCGCAGGGCATTGGCGCCGGCCTGCTGACCGCCCGTCTCGGGATCAAGGCGATGGAGCTGTGCCGCCCGCTGCCGTGGATCGCCGATGATAAACCGCGACTCGGCGATTTTCGTCGCGAGCTGATTGGGCAGTTGAAAGAGACCCTGCAGAAAAGCAAAACCCGCCCGGAGAAGTAACCTCCGCTCAGAGACATCGCCCGGGGGGGGGGGCGGCCCCCCCCCCC